>NZ_JAGLEJ010000005.1 GCF_023145115.1 Algiphilus sp. | reverse complement strand
TGCGCCGCCCGCCGGGCCGCGAGGCGTTCCCGGGCGACGTGTTCTATCTCCACTCCCGTCTGCTGGAGCGCGCCGCGCGCGTGTCGGCGGCCTACGTCGAGAAGATCTCCGACGGCAAGATCACCGGCAAGACCGGCTCGCTGACCGCGCTGCCGATCATCGAGACCCAGGCGGGCGACGTCTCGGCCTTCGTTCCGACCAACGTCATCTCGATCACCGACGGCCAGATCTTCCTCGAGACCGACCTCTTCAACGCCGGCATCCGCCCGGCGATGAACGCCGGCATCTCGGTGTCGCGAGTCGGCGGATCGGCGCAGACCAAGATCATCAAGAAGCTCGGCGGTGGCGTCCGTCTGGCGCTCGCGCAGTATCGCGAGCTGGCCGCCTTCGCGCAGTTCGCGTCGGACCTCGATCCGGCCACGCGCGCGCAGCTCGACCGCGGTCAGCGCGTCACCGAGCTGATGAAGCAGAAGGAGTACGCGCCGCTGTCCGTGGGCCTGATGGCGTCCTCGCTGTTCGCGGTGGAAGAGGGCTACCTCGACAAGGTCGACGTCGAGAAGATCCAGGCCTGGGAGGCCGGTCTGCACCAGTTCCTCGGCAACAGCTACGCCGAGCTCCTCGACAAGCTCAATGTGGGCGACTGGAACGATGACCTCAAGAGCGCGCTGACCGAGGCCATGGACGCCTACGTCAAGCAGGCCGCGGTCTGATCCGCCGGTGATGTTGCTCCCCGTTCCGATGGAGGACCGCTAAGTGTCCGCAGCCAAGGAAATCCGCGGCAAGATCAAGAGCGTCCAGAACACGCAGAAGATCACGCGTGCGATGGAAAAGGTCGCCATGTCGAAGATGCGCAAGGCGCAGGAACGCATGGGACAGGCTCGGCCTTACGCGCAGAAGATGATGGAGGTCATGCAGCGCGTGGCGGCTGCCAGCTCGGACTTCACGCATCCGCTGATGGCGGAGCGTCCGGTCAAGCGCGTGACCTATCTGCTGGTCACCACCGACCGCGGCCTCTGCGGCGGCCTCAACATCAACATCTTCCGCAGGGTGCTCACCGAGATGAAGCGCCACCGCGAGGAAGGTGTCGAGGTGCAGTTCGCGCTGCTCGGCGGCAAGGGGCTCAGCTACTTCCGCCGCATCGGCGGCACGGTGCTGGCCTCGGCCACCGGTCTCGGCGACAAGCCGACCGTCAGCCAGATGCTGGGCGTGATCAATGCCGTCACCGAGGCCTACGAGAACGGCGAGACCGATCGCGTCTACCTGGTGTCCTCGGAGTTCGTGAACACCATGACCCAGCAGCCCGCGGTCGTGCAGCTGCTGCCGGCGAAGGCGCCCGAGAGCGAGACCACCACCGAGGCCGGCTTCGGCTGGGACTACCTCTACGAGCCGTCCGCGCCCGAGCTGATGGACACGGTCATCCAGCGCTACGTCGAGTCCATCGTCTACGAGGCGGTGGTCGAGAACGCGGCCTGCGAGCAGTCCGCGCGCATGGTGGCGATGAAGGCGGCGTCGGACAACGCCGGCAAGATCATCGACGACCTGCAGCTCGCCTACAACAAGGCGCGCCAGGCGAACATCACCAAGGAGCTCGCCGAGATCGTCGGCGGCGCCGCTGCGATCGAATAGCGCACCCGCTTTCGTCGCGAACACCCAATTGCATTAGCTGAAACAGGACGAATCAAGATGAGCTCTGGAAAGGTCGTACAGGTCATCGGCGCGGTCATCGACGTTGAATTCCCGCGCGACGCCATTCCGAATATCTTCGACGCGCTGGTGGTGGACGACAACGGCCTCACGCTCGAGGTGCAGCAGCAGCTCGGCGACGGCATCGTCCGCTGCATCGCCATGGGCGTCAGCGAGGGCATCAAGCGCGGCCTGACCGTGACCAACTCCGGTCGCGGCATCGCGGTGCCGGTCGGCAAGGCGACCCTCGGCCGCATCATGAACGTCCTCGGCGAGCCGCAGGACGAGCGCGGCGAGGTCAAGTCCGAGGAGACCTGGGAGATCCACCGCGCGCCGCCGAGCTACGAGGACCAGTCGGGCGCCACCGAGCTGCTCGAGACCGGCATCAAGGTCATCGACCTGCTCTGCCCCTTCGCGAAGGGCGGCAAGGTCGGCCTCTTCGGTGGTGCCGGCGTCGGCAAGACCGTCAACATGCTCGAGCTGATCAACAACATCGCCAAGGCGCACTCGGGTCTGTCGGTGTTCGCGGGCGTCGGTGAGCGTACCCGCGAGGGCAACGACTTCTACCACGAGATGTCCGAGGCCGGTGTCATCCAGCTCGAGAACATGGAAGAGTCGAAGGTGGCGATGGTCTACGGCCAGATGAACGAGCCGCCGGGCAACCGTCTCCGCGTCGCGCTCACCGGCCTGACCATGGCCGAGTACTTCCGCGACGAAGGCCGCGACGTGCTGCTGTTCATCGACAACATCTACCGTTACACGCTGGCCGGCACCGAGGTCTCGGCGCTGCTCGGCCGCATGCCGTCGGCGGTGGGCTACCAGCCGACCCTGGCCGAGGAGATGGGCGTCCTGCAGGAGCGCATCACCTCCACCAAGACCGGCTCGATCACCTCGATCCAGGCGGTCTACGTGCCGGCGGACGACCTCACCGACCCGTCGCCCGCGACCACCTTCGCGCACCTCGACGCCACCGTCGTGCTGTCGCGCGATATCGCCTCGCTGGGCATCTACCCGGCGGTCGACCCGCTCGACTCGACCTCGCGTCAGCTCGACCCGAACGTCATCGGCGAGGAGCACTACAACTGCACGCGTGACGTGCAGGGCGTGCTGCAGCGCTACAAGGAGCTCAAGGACATCATCGCCATCCTCGGCATGGACGAGCTCTCCGAGGACGACAAGCTGGCGGTGGCCCGCGCGCGCAAGATCCAGCGCTTCCTGTCGCAGCCCTTCCACGTCGCCGAGGTCTTCACCGGCTCGCCGGGCGTGTATGTCTCGCTCGCCGAGACCATCCGTGCCTTCCGCGGCATCGTCGACGGCGAGTACGACCACCTGCCCGAGCAGGCCTTCTACATGGTCGGCACCATCGACGAGGCCATCGAGAAGGCGAAGAAGCTCGAGGCCAAGGCGGCCTGATCGGCCCCGGACCCTGACCCATGGCAGAGATTCAGCTCGACATCGTCGCCAACGAGGGTGAGATCCACTCCGGCAAGGCGGTCATGGTGGTGGCGCCGGCCACGATGGGCGAGGTCGGCATCGCGCCGCGCCACGCGCCGTTGCTGACCGCGCTCAAGCCCGGCGAGATGCGCGTCGAGACCGCGGACGGCCAGAAGCTCAGCTTCTTCGTCGGCGGCGGCATCCTCGAAGTGCAGCCCGACAAGGTCACCGTCATGGCCGATACCGCCATGCGCGGTGATCAGGCCGACGAGGCCGCCGCGGCCGAAGCCAAGCGCGCGGCCGAGGAAGCCATGCAGGGCGCCGCCACCGAGTCGGACATCGCCAAGGCCCAGGCCGAGATCGTCGAGGCCAATGCGCGCCTCGAGTTCGTCCGCAAGATGAAGGGCGGCACGCACGGCTGATCGTGCGTGACGCCGGCTCCGGCCGGCAACGAACCGGCCAACTGGCCTACACTCGCGCGTCATGACGACCGACTCGCCGCTGCATATCGTCGTGCTCGCCGCCGGCAAGGGCACGCGCATGCACAGCGCCCTGCCCAAGGTGCTGCACCGGGTCGGCGCGCGTCCCCTCATCGACCACGTGCTCGATACCGCTCGCGCGCTCGATGCCGCGGGCTGCCATGTGGTCATCGGCCACGGCGGCGAGCAGGTCCGCGACCAGGCTGCGGTCCCGGAGGGACTCACCGTCCACTGGGCGCATCAGCCCGACCAGCTCGGAACCGCGCACGCCGTCGACCGGGCCATGCCGGCGATTCCCGACGACGCACTGGTGCTGGTGATGTACGGCGATGTCCCGCTGGTGCGCGCCGACACCCTGTCCCGTCTCGCGACCGCGGCAGCGCCCGACGGCGCCGTGCTCGGCACGGTGCTCCCTGATCCCACCGGCTACGGCCGTCTGCTGCGCGATGCCGGCGGGCGCCTGGCGGCCATCGTCGAGGAGAAGGAGGCCGATGACGAGCAGCGCGCCGTACGCGAGGTGAACACCGGTCTGCTCTGCGTGCCTGCCGCCGCACTGCGCGGCTGGCTCGCCCGCATCGGCAACGACAACGCCAAGGGCGAGTACTACCTCACCGACCTGGTGGCGCTCGCGGCCGCGGACGGTCGGCCGCTGGCGGTGATCGACGTGGACGATCCCACCGAAGTCGAAGGCGTCAACGACCGCGCCCAGCTCGCGCGCGCCGAGCGCACCCTGCAACGCCGGCGCGCGGCCGCGCTGCTGGCGCGGGGCGTCACGCTGCTCGATCCGGAGCGCTTCGATCTGCGCGGCTCGCTGGAAGCGGGGCGCGATGTGGTCATCGATGCCGATGTCATCATCGAGGGCGATGTCGTGCTGGGTGACGGCGTGCATGTCGAGGCGTTCTGCCTGCTGCGCGACAGCGATGTCGGCGCCGGGTCGCGCATCGCCGCCCACAGCATGCTGGAGGGCGCGACCGTCGGATCCGGTTGCGCCATCGGCCCGTTCGCGCGCCTGCGTCCCGGCACGGTGTGCGAGGCGGGCAGCCGCGTCGGCAACTTCGTCGAGATCAAGAACAGCCGGCTGGGGGCGGGCGCCAAGGCCAACCATCTCAGCTACGTCGGCGACGCCACGGTCGGCGATGCCGTCAACATCGGCGCCGGCACCATCACCTGCAACTACGACGGCGCCAGCAAGCACCATACGGACATCGGCGAAGGCGCCTTCATCGGCAGCAACACGGCGCTGGTGGCGCCGGTGCGCGTCGGGCGCAACGCCACCATCGCGGCCGGGTCGGTGATCACCCGCGATGCGCCGGACGACGCGCTGACCCTGGCCCGCGCCCGCGAGCAGAAGTCGGTCGCCGGCTGGAAGCGGCCGAAGAAGAAGACGGCAGCGCCCGATGCGGGCTGAATCGGCAATGATCCCGGTGGCGACCATCCCCATCCCTTCCTTCCGTTCCGGAGCCCGCGCATGTGCGGCATAGTCGGCGCGACCGCGCAGCGCGACGTGCGCCAGATCCTGGTCGAGGGGCTGCGCCGGCTGGAGTACCGCGGCTACGATTCCGCAGGGCTCGCCCTCGTCGATGCCACCGGCGTGCTGCGTCTGGTACGGGCCCGCGGCAAGGTCGCGGCACTGGCGGAAGCCGCCGACGCCGCCGGACACGACGGACGCTGCGGCATCGCGCACACGCGCTGGGCCACGCACGGCGAACCCGCCGAGCGCAACGCGCACCCGCATCTCTCCGATGATGTCGCGGTGGTGCACAACGGCATCATCGAGAACCACGCCGCGCTCCGGCAGGAGCTGAGTGGCGAGGGTTATCGCTTCGCCAGCGATACCGACACCGAGGTCATCGCGCACCTCGTGCATCGCGAGCTCGCCGGCGGCATCGCGCTGCGCGCGGCGCTGGAAGCGGTGGTCGCGCGCCTCACCGGCGCCTTCGCGCTGGCAGTCTGCTGCGCCCGCGCTCCCGACACGCTGGTGCTGGCGCGGCGCGGCTCACCGCTGACCATCGGCGTCGGCATCGGCGAACACTTCTGCGCGTCGGACGCGCTGGCGCTGCTGCCGGTGACCAGCCGCTTCGTCTATCTCGAGGAGGGCGACATCGCCGAGCTGCGCCCGGACACCTTCCAGGTGTTCCACGATGGCGAGCCGGTCGAGCGCCGCATCCATCAGTCGACGCAGTCGCCGGATGCCGTGGAGAAGGGCCAGTACCGCCACTTCATGCTCAAGGAGATCCACGAGCAGCCCACCGCCATCGCGCAGACGCTGGAGGGCCGCATCGGCGACGGGCGGGTGCTGGACGCCATCCTCGGCCCCGACACCGCGCGCGTGCTCGATCGCGTCGAGCGCGTGCACATCGTGGCCTGCGGCACCTCCGCGCACGCCGCGCAGATCGCCGCCTACTGGCTGGAGCAGATCGCGCGCGTGCCGTGCCGTGCCGAGCTGGCCAGCGAGTTCCGCTACCGCGAGCCGCTGATCGAGGCCGGCACGCTCATCATCACCATCTCGCAGTCCGGCGAGACCGCCGACACGCTGGAGGCGCTGCGCCACGCCCGCGACTATCCGCTCGCGGGTGCTCTGGCGATCTGCAACGCCCCCGAGTCGAGCCTGGTGCGCGAGTCCGATCTGGTGCTCATGACCCACGCCGGGCCGGAGCGTTCGGTGGCCAGCACCAAGGCCTTCACCACCCAGCTCACCGCCCTGGCACTGGTCATGCTGCTGCTGGCCCGCCGGCAGGGCATGGCGCCGGAGGTGGAGGCGGATTTCGTGCGCCAGCTCGAGGTCGTGCCCGCCGCCATCGAGGCCGTGCTCGAGCGCGACGACGCCATTCGCGAGATCGCCGAGCAGCTGGTCGACAAGCAGCACGCGCTGTTCCTCGGCCGCAACACGCTCTATCCGGTGGCCCTCGAAGGCGCGCTCAAGCTCAAGGAAATCTCCTACATCCACGCCGAGGCCTACGCCGCGGGCGAACTCAAGCACGGGCCGCTGGCGCTGGTCGACGAGGACATGCCGGTGATCGCGGTGGCGCCGGACACCGGGCTGCTCGAGAAGCTGCGCTCCAATCTGCAGGAGGTGCGCGCGCGCGGCGGCCGCCTGCTGGTGTTCGGCGATGTCGCCGCCGGCTTCGAGCGCGATGCCTACACCGAAGTGCTGGCGATGCCCGCGTCGGGCACCCTGAACCACCCGCTGATCTACACCGTGCCGCTGCAGCTGCTGGCCTATCACGTCGCCGTGCTCAAGGGCACCGACGTCGATCAGCCGCGCAATCTCGCCAAGTCGGTCACGGTCGAGTAGACGCGCGTCAGTGAACGGCGCGCGTGCGCGCCGTCTCCGGCGTCATGCCGGTCCACGCACTGAAGGCGCGGAAGAACGAGTTGGGATCCTCGTAACCGAGCAGGAAGGAGATCTGCGCATAGGGCAGATCCCGCTGCGCGATGTAGTGCCGCGCCAGCGCCTCCCGCACCGCGCCGAGCACGGCCTTGTAGCTGGTGCCCTCCTGCTGCAGCCGCCGCTGCAGGGTGCGCTTGCTCATGGCGAGCCTGCGCGCCACGTCCTCGGCATCGGTGAGGCCCGCCGGGATCAGGTCGAGCAGCGCCGCGCGCACGCGCTCTGTGGTTCCGGCGCCGCCTGCGAGGTCGGCCAGCCGCTGGCGCAGGCCGGGCTCGAACTGGCGCCACATGGGCTCGTTCTCCGTGACGAAGGGGCGCCGTGCGTCGGTGATATCGAATACCACCCGGTTCCGCTCGCCGGGTTGCAGAGGGACGCCCAGGAAGTCGGTGAACGGCCCGAGTGCGGTCACATCCGAGGTGCTGGTGGCGGTGCGCGGCACGACGCGATGGCGTGTCGCGATGCGCGCCAGCTGCACGAAGAAGCCGAGCTCGAACGCGACCAGGGCGCCGGGTGGCACCGATGGTCCCGGCCCGAAGCCGATGCCGATCGAGAGCGCGTCCGGTGTGCGCTGCACGTCCAGCCGCATCGGTCCGATCAGCGGCTTGAAGTCGCGCATCCGGGCAGCGGCCACGGCCAGGTCGGGGCTGCACAGCGCGGCGAACAGCGGGGGGCTGAACATCTCTGCCGACAGCGCTTCCAGCATCCTCGCCGGCAGCATGCCCGGGCCCACCTCGGCGGCCAGCACTTCCCAGAGCCGGTAGTAGTCGGCGGGAGCGAGTCCCGCATCGCTGCGCGCGAGCAGGTCTTCCGGCAGTCCGGCGCGGCGCAGCAGATCGCCGGGCTGCAGGCCCAGGTCGGTCAGCAGGATGCGCCAGCCCGGATCGACGACATAGCGCTCCATGCCCGTGCCTGTCAGGTGCGCCGGAACTGGCCATCGTCGACGAGCTGCTGGAACATCGCGTTCATCGATTCGGACAGCGGCCGGTAGCGCATGCCCAGCTCGGCACAGCCGCGGCTGTTGTCGCCGTGCCACGGCAGGCCGACGTTGCGGGCCACCATCCTGCGGGTCAGGTGCTTGTTGAGGATCGGGCCGACCAGCCATACCAGCCACTTGGGCGGCACGCGACGCGGGATCGGGTGGTCGGCGCCGAAACGCTCCATCAGACAGGTCGCCATCGCGGGCAGGCTCGAATCGTGTCCGGAGACGATGTAGCGCCCGTGTGCCTCGGCGGTGAACGCCGCGCGCAGATGAGCGTCGGTAACGTCGCGCACATCGACCACGCCGAACCCGATGTCGGGCGCGCCGCTCTTCATCGTGCCGTCGCCCAGCTGCCGGATGATGTTGAAGCTTTCCGATGTGGCCCCGGGATTGGTACCGGGTCCGACGATCAGCGATGGGTTGATGGTCACCAGCGTCCATCGGTCCTGGGCTTCGGCGATGCGCCACGCCTCGCGCTCGGCAAGCAGCTTGGAGTACGAGTAGGGCTGGTGTTCCAGCGAGGAGCTGGTGTTCCAGACGCCTTCGGTGAAGACGCCATCGGGCGTGTCGCGCAGGTCGGCATTGTCGCCGTAGATGGCCGCGCAGCTGCTGGTCAGCACGACCCGCTGCACGCTCCGCACGGCGTTGGCCGATTCCAGCACGTTGCGGGTTCCGAGCTGCGCGGGCTCGATCAGCTCGCGCTGCGCATCGGCGACGTCGACGGTGAACGGCGACGCGGTGTGGATCACGACGCGGCACCCCGCCATGGCCTCGGCGTACGACCCCGGCGTCAGCAGATCGGCCCGGAAGTAGCGAATGCGTCCGGGACTCCCGGCGGCGATGGCGTCCAGGTGCGCGCGCCGGGCGACGGCGTCGGGGTCGCGCACCGCCGCGTGCACGGTTGCGCCGGCCTCGAGCAGGCCCTTGACGATCCAGCCCGCGACATAACCGGTGGCGCCGGTGACGAGGATCGGGGCATCGGTGGCGATCTGCATGTGGGATTCCTGATGAGCGGTCCCCATCATGTCGCACGGCGAGGGGGGCGGCACTAGCGAAACGTGCCAATCCCCTTGCCGGGCGCGCCAGCCGATGCCGCTCAGGCCGGTGCCGGCATCAGGTCACGGTCATGATCGCCGGCGGGCTCGCGCCAGCCCGGATGGATGCTCGCCGGCTGCATCTGGATGCTCCAGTGCAGGCCGGCGAGCGCTTCGTTGTCGGCGAGCAGTGCACGCCATTCCTCAGGACCGAGTGCGTCCGGCCCGTCGTGCAGGGCGCGGCGCTCGCGCTCGCCCAGCAGCGGATGGCCGGCGCCTTCGATGTAGCCGCCGTCATCGTTCATGCAGGCGTGCAGCGCCCAGATGCGCGGATCGCGCGCTGCATCGCTGGCGCGCACGCCGGCGGCGAGCGACCGCGACCGGAAGCGCGCCAGCTCGCTGGCGGTCCAGTCGAGCACGGCCGGCTGTCGCGATTCCTCGGGGGTCACGAAGAAGCCCCAGTCGCGCGCGCGCCGGCCGGCGCCGACGCTCGCGGTGAGCGCCGCCAGCGGCACCGCGATGACCAGGGGCCCGAGCACCGGCACCGACCACCACAGATACTCCGGCGCCAGGCTCCACAGGTAGGCGCCCCAGGCCAGGGCGATCGTGCTGGGCAGCGCGAACATCCGCAGTGCGCCACGCCAGGGGATGTCCCCGTCCGCGCGCGGCTGACCGCCCCACACGGTCTTGATCCCGAGCAGCACCGAGACCACGAAGGTGCTGTGGGCGACCATGCGCAGCGGCGCGAGCAGGCTCGACACCAGGATCTCGAGCCCCAGCGACCCGGTCAGCCCGCGCCAGCCGCCGAAGGCGCGGGCGCCCTCGCCCCGGGTGACCGCCACCAGCCAGGCCAGCACCTTCGGCGCGATCAGCAGCGCGATGGTCGACGCGAACAGCGACAGCGCCAGCTCCGGTTTCCAGATGGGCCAGTCCGGGAACAGCACGCGGTGATCGGGGAAGTACTCCGGTTCCACATGCGCCTCGATGGTCAGCTGCACGGTGGTCGCGAACAGGAAGAGGAACCAGAGCGGCGCCGAGAGATAGGCCATGACGCCGACCAGGAAGCCGGCGCGGTGCGCCGGGTGCAGCCCGGGCGTGTTGAACAGGCGCAGATGCTGGAGATTGCCCTCGCACCAGCGCCGGTCGCGGGTCAGCTCCTCGACGAAGGTCGACGGCGGCTCCTCGTAGCTGCCGTCCATGTCGTAGGCGATCCAGACCTGCCACCCGGCGCGCCGCATCAGCGCCGCCTCGACGAAGTCGTGCGACAGGATGGCGCCGGACAGCGGCCCGCGGCCCGGGATCTTCGGCAGGCCGCAGTAGCGGATGAAGGGCTCCAGGCGGATAAGCGCGTTGTGACCCCAGTACTGGGCCTCGCCGAGCTGCCAGTAGTGCAGGCCCGCCGAGAACACCGGTGCGTAAAGCCGCGACGCGAACTGCTGCACGCGCGCGAACAGGCTGCTGCGGCCGGCGGGGGTGGGCGCGGTCTGCAGGATCCCGATCTGCGGGTTGGCATCCATGATCTCGACCAGGCGCTTGAGACAGCGCCCGTCCATGACGCTGTCGGCATCGAGCACCATCATGTGGTCGTAGCGCGCCCCCCAGCGACGGCAGAAGTCGGCGACGTTGCCGGTCTTGCGATTAATGTGGTGACGCCGCCGGCGGTAGAACACGCGGCCCTCGGCGCCGAGATCGCGGATCAGCTCCGCCCAGGCCAGCTCCTCGGCCAGCTGGATGTCCGGATCCGTGCTGTCGCTGAGCACGTAGCAGTGCACCTGCTCCCGAAGGCCGGCGGCGTCGATCGAGCGCAGCGTCGCGCGCAGCCCCGCGAAGACCCGGTCGACCGGTTCGTTGTAGATGGGCATGACCACCGCGGTGCGGCTCGTGATCGGCGCCGGGTCGGCCGGTGCCCGCCGCGAGACCGCAAAGCGGTCGACCCGGGTCAGGCAGATCCAGGCCCCGGCCACCGCAGTCCAGAAGCCGATCGACACCCAGAAGAAGAGCGCCGCGAACAGCATCACGATGACCAGTTCCAGGCCGCGTTCGCCCTGCTGCGGCATGAGATTCAGGAAGAACAGGCTGGCCCAGGCGCTCTGCGCGCCGGCCAGCGTCACGATCAGCAGGCGCCGCGCCCAGCCCCAGGCGCGCTCGGTGCGCGAGCGCGTCCACGTCCGCGGCGCATCCGGGCGCTGCGGCGCCATCGGTGTACGGCGCAGCGCGGGCATGCTCTGCAGGCGCAGATGGCGATGCGTCGCCGACTGGATCGCCGCCCGGCCGTTGCCGAACCAGTGCATGACGATGCGCGCGGCCGAATCGGCCATCGCGTGCCAGCCCGGCGGGACCGGAGGACTGGCCTCCGCCTCCGGGCGGGGAGTGGGCTCGCCCGTTCGCGCGTCGGTTCGGCTCATGGTCGGTTCACCGTGTAGGACCAGACCTCGCTCAGCGGCTGATTGTCCTTGCCGCGGAGCTGCAGTCGGAGGTCGATGGCGTTCTCGGCATCGGCTTCGGGCCGACCGCGGAGGACGGCGCGCCAGCCGCCGGTCGCCGGATTGCGCATGGCCTGGACCTCGCGCATCGTGAATCCGCCGCTCTGGCCGAACTCGGCGCGCACCACCGCCTCGGGCGGCAGCCCGCGGAGCATTTCGCCGCCGAAGTCGACCACGAACTTGAGGTCGCGCCGGTCGTCGCCGGTGCGCGCCAGCCGCGTGGCCGTGACGCGGCCCAGCTCCGGTCCGGTCAGCTTGTCCCGCTGCCAGTGGACGGTGTACGAGAAGCTGCGCGACTCGCCCGGCTTCACCGGCTCGTCGGGCACCCAGTAGGCGACGATGTTGTCGTTCATCTCGTTCTTCGTCGGGATCTGGATGAGCTCGACATAGCCGTCGCCCCAGTCCCCGTGGGTCTCCACCCAGGCGCTCGGGCGGCGCTCGTAGCGCGCCTCGAGGTCGGCGTAGCTGTCGTGGGCGCGGTCGCGCTGCATGAGGCCGAAGCCGTTGAGCTTCTGGCTCGTGAAAGCGTTGGCGGAAAGCTTTCCGGGGTTGTTGAGCGGTCGCCACAGCCATTCGTCGCCGCTGTGTACCAGCAGGCCATCCGAATCGTGGACCTCGGGCCGGAAATCATTGCCGGGTCGCGGATGCGTCTCGCCGTAGAAGTACATGCTGGTCAGCGGGGCGATGCCCAGCTTGCTGATCGGCTTGCGCGGGAAGAGCTTCGCCTTGACCCGGGTGCGGGTGCTGTCGCCGGGCGTGATCTCGATGACGTAGGCGCCGGTCACGCTGGGGCTGTCCAGCAGCGCGAGCACGCGGAAGCGGGTGGCGTCGGCACGCGGCCACTCCACCCAGAATTCGCGGAACACCGGAAATTCCTCGCCGCCCGACTCGGCGGTGTCGATGGCCAGTCCGCGCGCGGACAGACCGAACTGCTGACCAGCGCCCAGCGCCCGGAAGTAGGACGCGCCCTGGAACACCACCAGCTCGTCCTTGTAGTCCGGCGTGTTCAGCGGGTAGTGCATGCGGAAGCCGCTGAAGCCGAAGCTGTCGGGTATCTCTTCGGGGACCTCGTTGCGGCCATAGTCGAAGAGCGCGGGATCGAAGGCCACGGGCCGCACCCCGTCGCTGGTGATCAGGTTCAGCGCCACCGGCGTCTGGTAGTACATCCCCAGGTGCAGGAGCTGGATCTCCACCGGCAGATCGGTGTCGCGCCAGATGGAGCGCGCGGGGCGGAAGCGGATGTCCCGGTAGGCGTCGTAGTTCAGGTCGCGCAGCGACGGCGGCATGCCGGTCTCGGGCGCGCTGTAGGGCTTGCCGGCGAGGGTCTCGGCATGCTCGGCGAGCGCCTCGAAGGTGCGGATCTCGGCCTGCACGCCCGCGCTGGCGAGGATCAGCAGCGCGCCTGCCAGCAACCGGCCGCCGACGGCTGGCTTCCGGTCGGACTGCCGCGGAAGGGGGCGTACCGGCATCGCGCTGTGCTCCTGGTGTCTGCTGGCCGAGTCGTCCGCGTCCTCCTGCCGTTGGCGGCGGGAGCGGCTGCGGATCGTTTCCCGGCAGTGTCGGAGCGTCAGGCTGACTGATCGCTGACTGACCGCCGGCGGCGGCCGGTCAGCGCAGGTGCGCGCGCGGCCGCCTCCAGTGCCGCACCAGCAGGAAGCCGCCGACCAGGCCGCCCAGGTGCGCGAAATGCGCCACGCCGGACATGGTCCCGCTGATCCCCGCGAACAGCTCGAAGGCCGCGAACAGGGCCACGAACACCGGTGCCGGCATCGGGATGGGCGGGAACAGCAGCATCACCCGGCGGGTGGGGAACAGCATGGCGAAGGCCACCAGCACGCCGAACAGGCCGCCGGAGGCGCCCACCGTGGGCACCGGATCGCCGAAGCCGGTGGCGACGAGCTGCGCCAGCGCCGCCGTCAGCACACTGACGGCGAACAGCACGAGGAAGCGCCGCGAACCGAGTGCGGTCTCGACTTCGCGGCCGAACATCCACAGACCGAACATGTTCACGGCCAGATGGAACACGCTGCCGTGCAGAAAGGCGCTGCTCACGACCTGCCAGAACTGGAAGCCGGCGCCCAGCGGCCAGAGCGCGAACTCGCGGATCAGCGCGCCGGGCGTCTGCATCTGGATGCCGAACACCAGCACGCAGGCCGCGATCAGCACATAGGTAACGGTTTCGGATCGCATGGGCCTACCGTACCGGAGCGCGCGTTGCCGCGCGCTGAAGAAACGGTGTCCCCCGGTCTCAGTCCGTTGCGCCGATGGCGTCCAGCGCGACCGCGAAGCGCCCCACCGTGCGCGGCACGTCGGCCAGCTTGTCGAGGCCGAACAGGCCGATGCGGAAGGTCCTGAAGTCGTCGCGCTCGCCGCACATCAGCGGCACGCCCTTCGCGATCTGCAGGCCCTGCTCGGCGAAGCGCCTGCCGCTGTGGATGCCGTCGTCGTCGGTATGGCAGACCACCACGCCGGGGGCTTCGAAGCCCTCCGCCGCCACGCTCGCAAAGCCCCGCGCGGCGAGGGCGGCGCGCACGCCGTCGCCGAGGGCGATCTGCTCCTTGCGCGCGCGCTCCAGACCGAAGGCTATGGTTTCGCGCATGGCGTCGCGCAGATGGCGGAGGCCGTCGGTGGGCATGGTCGCGTGATAGGCGTGCCCGCCGTCCTCGTAGGCACGCATGATCTGCAGCCACTGCCCGAGATCGCAGGCGAAGCTCGAGCTCTGTGTCGCCTCGACCCGCGCCAGCGCGTCCGGACCCAGCATGACCAGCGCAGCGCACGGCGTGGCACTCCAGCTCTTCTGCGGGGCGCTGATCAGCACATCGACACCGAGGCCGGCCATGTCCACCCACAGCGCGCCCGAGGCCACGCAGTCCAGCACGAACAGCCCGCCGACGGCGTGCGTCGCCCGCGCGATCTCGCGGATGTAGTCGTCGGGGAGCAGGATGCCGGCCGAGGTCTCGACGTGCGGCGCGAACACCACCTCCGGCGCCTCGCGCTCGATGGCGGCGACGATGTCGCCGATCGGCGGCGGCGCGAAGGCGGCCTCGCGATCGTCGCTCAGTGGGTGGGCCTGCAGCACGGCCGTGCTTGCAGCGATGCGCCCGCGCTCCAGGATCTGCGACCAGCGGTAGCTGAACCAGCCGTTGCGCAGCACCAGGCAGCACCGGTCCTGGGCCAGCTGGCGCGCCACCGCCTCCATGCCGACGGTGCCGCCGCCGGGCACGATCACCGCGGCCTCGGCGGCGTAGACCTCGCGCAGCATCGCCGAGAGGTCGCGCATGACCTGCTGGAACGCGGGCGACATGTGGTTGAGCGCGCGCTCGGTGAACACCACCGAGTACTCCAGCAGACCGTCCGGATCGGCTTCGGGCTTGAAGGCGGTCACCGGTTCTCTCCCGTCGTTCTCAGGCTCCCATCATGAGATGCCGGCGGCGTCGGCGCCAGTAGACCTTCGATCCATGCCGCGATGCTGCGCCTCATTGCCGCGGATCCGGCCGACTATGCACCGGCCGCGCTGTAGCGCTGGATGGCGCTCGCCCAGTTGGCGCCGTCGATGTCGAGATACACCTGCCCCTCGGTCACCGACACCGCCAGCTTCGACCGCCGCTGCAGCGCGTCGGCAGCCGAGGCGAGGAATGCGCGCTCGAAGGCGAGCACCGGCACGTCCGTCGCGCGGTGGATGCGCGCGTCGACGTACTGCGCCAGCAGCGGCTGCGGGTCGCGATGCGTGTATACGGCGGCGCTGCCGGCGAGCTTGCTGCCGCGGTGCACGCGCTCGGCATCCGGTGCGCCGACCTCGATCCAGCGGGTGATGCGCCCGGTCATGTCGCGCACCACGACCGCCGGCTCGTCGCTGGTCGCCACGCCCTCGGTCAGCGCGATGCCGTCGGTGTACTCCAGGCAGTAGGCGAGCACGCGTACCAGCATGAAGATGGCGGTCTCCGACGGCTGCTGCGCCACGCGCAGGCCGAAGTCGGCGTAGACGCCGCGGTCCATGTCCGCGAGCTGGATGGTGAAGTGATGGAGCGTCGCGGTCAGGGCCATGCGCGCAGTATGCGGGACGCGCGCACGGCGTCGCTTACGGGCGCGCGTCGGCCCGGGGCGTTCCGGGCCGGCCGGGTCAGGACGACGGCGGCTCTGCCTCCTCCGAGCCGTCGACGTCGACGAACTTCCAGTCGCCCTCGGTCAGCATGCCGTCCTCGTCGAGGTCGCTGACCTTGGCTTCGCGTTCGCTGACGCCGGCCCGGGTGGCTTCCTCGATGCTCACCCTGCCGTCGTCGTTGGCATCGGCGTCGGCGAATGCCGGCTTGTCGGCCGCCAGTGCCGTGCCGGCAGCGAGGAGGGACGTGGTGGTCAGGACAGTGCCCAGAGCACGCATGGTCGGGCTCCTTTCTTGGCGCAAGTGTTCCGTGCGCGCGGTCGGCGCGCGCGTCGACGGCTGTGACAGGCCGCGCCGGCAGCGTGTTCCGCGAGGCCGGCGCGTCCGCCATCGCGGGCCCGTCTGGACAGGGCTTGGACGCCGTCCGCAAGCGTGCCTATCGGCAGAGCGAACAATTTCAATTGGATCGGGGAGCCGTGCCGCGCGAGAGTGCGCGTCGGGCGTGGAGACATCGGGGTGTTGCCGCGATGCCCGTCTGCCGGCACCCGGGTACCGGGGTGCTCCGCGCCGTCCGGTGCCGTCCACCGACAACAAGAGGAGCTGGTTCCATGAACAGAAGAGGGATGACCATCGCCGGCGCGCTCACCGTCGCGCTCTCGCTCGCGACCGGGCTGGCGGCGCTGCCGGCGTCGGCGCAGAGCGAGCCCAAATCCAACGCATTCTGGTGGCCCGAGCGGATCGACCTGAGCCCGCTGCGCGACCACGATCCGACCTCGAACCCGTACGGCGCGGACTTCGACTACGCCGAGGCCTTCGCCAGTGTCGACATCGACGCGGTCAAGGCCGACCTGCGCGAGGTCATGACCACCTCGCAGGACTGGTGGCCGGCCGACTGGGGCCACTACGGCCCGCTCTTCATCCGCATGGCCTGGCACAGCGCCGGCACCTACCGCACCGCAGACGGCCGCGGCGGCGCCGGCGGCGGCCAGCAGCGCTTCGAGCCGCTCAACAGCTGGCCGGACAACGCCAACCTCGACAAGGCACGTCGCCTGCTCTGGCCGATCAAGCAGAAGTACGGCCGCAACATCTCCTGGGCCGACCTCATGGTGCTGGCCGGCACCGTGGCCATGGAGGACATGGGCTTCAAGACCTTCGGCTTCGCGGGCGGGCGCGCCGACGACTGGGAGCCGGACATGGTCTTCTGGGGTCCCGAGTCCGAGATGATGGGCAGCGATCGCCACGACGGCGAGGGCAACCTCGACAAGCGCCTCGGCGCCACCCACATGGGCCTGATCTACGTGAATCCGGAAGGCCCCGGCGGCAATCCCGATCCGCTGGCCTCGGCCAGGCAGATCCGCCAGGCCTTCGGCCACATGGCGATGAACGACGAGGAAACCGTCGCGCTGATCGCCGGCGGCCACACCTTCGGCAAGGTCCACGGTGCGCACGACCCGGGCGAGTGCGTCGGCCCCGAGCCGGCCGCCGCCGACGTCGAGGAGCAGGGCCTGGGCTGGAAGAACGCGTGCGGCAAGGGCAACGCCGAGGACACCGTGACCAGCGGCCTGGAAGGGGCCTGGACGCAGGCGCCCACCCAGTGGACGCACCTCTACCTCAGCAATCTCTTCAATCACGAGTGGGAGCTCACGGAGAGTCCGGCCGGGGCCAAGCAGTGGGTGGCCAAGGACGGCGCGCTCGATGGCACCGTCGCCGACGCCCACGTAGAGGGCAAGCGCAACGCGCCCATCATGCTGACCACCGACCTCGCGCTGAAGAAGGACCCGGCCTACCGCAAGATCTCCAGGCGCTTCCTGGAGAACCCGGAAGCCTTCGAGGACGCCTTCGCGCGCGCCTGGTTCAAGCTGACCCACCGCGACATGGGTCCCCGCGCCCGCTACATCGGCGATCAGGTGCCGGACGAGAAGCTGCTCTGGCAGGACCCGCTGCCCGAGGCCGACTACAAGGTCATCGGTGACAAGGACATCAAGCGCCTGAAGGCGGCCATCCTCGATTCCGGTCTGACCGTGCCGCAGCTGGTGCGGACCGCGTGGGCGTCGGCCGCCAGCTATCGGGGTACCGACATGCGCGGCGGTGCCAACGGTGCCCGCGTGCGTCTGGCCCCGCAGAAGGACTGGCCGGTCAACGATCCGGACGAGCTGCAGACGGTACTCGCGAAGCTGGAGGAAGTGCGCAGCGACTTCAACGACGATCTGGGCGGCAACAAGCAAGTCTCGCTCGCCGACACCATCGTCATCGGCGGCGCCGCGGCGGTCGAGAAGGCGGCGGCCGACGCCGGTCACAGCATCACCGTGCCGGTGGCCCCGGGCCGTGTCGACGCCAGCGCCGAGCAGACCGATGTGGCCTCCTTCGCCCACCTCGAGCCCACCGCCGACGGCTTCCGCAACTACTACGGCGACGGCAACGATCGCTCGCCGGCGGACGCCCTGGTCAATCGCGCCGATCTGCTGACCCTGACCGTGCCCGAGATGACCGTGCTGGTCGGCGGCATGCGCGCGCTCGATGCCAACACGAACGGCGCAGATCACGGCGTGTTCACGGAGCGTCCCGGCGTGCTCACCACCGACTACTTCGTGAACCTGCTCGGCATGGAGACCGAATGGCGCAAGGCGGAGGATGCCGAGGGGCTGTACGTCGGCATCGACCGCAGCAGCGGTGACGAGAAGTGGACCGCCACGCCGGTGGACCTGATGTTCGGCTCGCATTCCGAGCTGCGCGCGGTGGCCGAGGTCTACGCCGCCGACGACGGCAGCGAGAAGTTCGTGCAGGACTTCGTCGACGCCTGGACCAAGGTCATGCGGCTGGACCGCTTCGACCTCAGCTGAGCCCGATCGGGGCGCGCTGCGCCCCGCATTCGGTGATCGACGGGGAGCGGTGGCACGAGGGTGCCGCCGCTCCCCTTCTCGTTGCGGGTCCGGGCTCGTGGCGTGCGGTCGCTTCGTCGCCGCGGAGCGCGCAGAATAGGCGCGCTTTGTTGCCGCCATTCGATGACAAGGACCTCTGCCTTGCTGTTCACGATCCAGACCCTGTTCTTCCGCTTCGTCCAGTTCCTGCTCAAGGTCGGGACGTTCATCCTGCCCATCCGCGTGCCGGAGACCTTCCGCGGCGCCGGTGCGGCGATGCAGCTCTGCGAGGCCATCGCGGCCAGCGGTGCGCGCACCGTGCTGCTGGTGACCGATGCCATGCTGGTGGAGCTGGGGCTGGTCAAGCCGATGCAGGAGAAGCTCGAGGCGCTGGGCGTGCGCGTGGTGACCTATGACGGCGTCAAGCCGGATCCCACCATTGCGCAGATCGAGACCGGCGTCGATCTCTACAAGGGCGAGGGCTGCGAGGCCATCCTCGCGGTCGGTGGCGGGTCGTCGATCGACGCTGCCAAGGTCATCGCCGCGCGCGCGCGCAATCCGCACGGCGTGCGCTGGATGGCCGGCCTGTTCCGGCTGCTGCGCAGCCCGGCGCCGCTCTACGCCGTTCCCACCACCGCCGGCACCGGCTCCGAGGTGACCATCGCAGCGGTGGTGTCCGATCCCGAGACCGTGCGCAAGTTCGCCATCATGGATTTCCGCCTGGTGCCGCTGATGGCGGCGCTCGACGGCAGCCTCATGACCGGCGTGCCGCCGGCGATCACTGCCGCCACCGGCATGGATGCGCTCACCCACGCGGTCGAGGCCTTCATTTCGCGCAACCGGACGCAGGCAACCGATGCCGACGCCCGCGAGGCCGTGGCGCTGATCATGGCGCACCTGCCGCGCGTCATGGCCGACGGTCAGGACCTGGAGGCGCGCTCGCAGATGGCGGTGGCCTCCTACAAGGCCGGTCTGGCTTTCACCAAGGCCGGCGTCGGCTACGTGCACGCCTTTGCGCACAACTTCGGCGCGCACTACCACATCCCCCACGGGCTGGCGAACGCCATCCTGCTGCCCTACGTGCTGGAATACTCCAAGCCCGCGTGCACGCCGCGGCTGGCGGAGCTGGCGCGCATCGCCGGCGTGGGCGAGGCCGGTGCCGGCGAGGGCGCGCTGGCCGACGCCTTCATCGCGCACATCCGCGATCTCAACGCCCGCTTCGGCATCCCCGCCGCGGTCGACAAGCTGCAGACCGGGGACATTCCGGTGATCGCGGCCAACGCGCGGTCCGAGGCCAACTGGTTCTACGCCGTGCCGCGCTACATGGACCGCCCCACCAGCGAGGGTTTCCTGCGCCAGCTGCTGGCGGCCTGACGCCCGAAAGCGACGGGGCGCCGCCTCCGGAAGGGAGACGACGCCCCGTGTCGTTCGTCGGTGTGTGCCGGCGGGGCGGAGGCCGCCCCGCCGCCTGTGGCTACAGCGTCTTGAGGTACTCGATGATGGCCCGGCGCTCCTGGTCGGTGAGCACCGCCGTGAAGTCGTGGCCCTGGTTGCCCTGGCTGTAGAGGTTGGTGTTGTAGATCTTGCGGTTCTGCTTGTCCTGGTCGTTCATGCGCAGGCCCGCGATGCGCGGCAGGTTCCAGGTCAGACCGATCTGCTCGTAGAGCAGGCCCAGCGCGTACTGCGCCGTGGAGGGCCGATCCTCGTTGAGCGGGCTGCACGCGTAGACCGGCTGCGTGCCAGTGTCGCCGCAGGACAGCCGCTCGTAGTCCCAGCCCATCTTCTCGGTGTCATAGGCGCGCTCGAAGTTGGTGTCGAAGCCCATGATGAAGTCGTCGGGCAGGTGATCCGGCACCGGCGTCGACGCGCGGCGCCAGATGTTCGGGCGCTCCGTGCCGTTGGGATCGAGCACGCCCCAGAGATTCGGTACCGAGGCGTTGTGCAGATACGGCGCCGAGGCCCAGACGCCCCACAGCGGCGGCGCCAGCAGCACCGGGGTGTGGTCCTCGGTGTCCCCGTAGGCGCCGTGGCCGCAGTACAGGAAGTTCTGGTTGTCGGTGGCGGCTGGGAAGCCGCCGTCACGGCTGCGCAGGCTCTGCATGGCCTCGGCGTAGACCGGGTCGGTGCGGATGACCTCCATCGGCGTCACGTAGGCCGCGATGCCGCCCAGATCCGGATCCTCAAGATAGGACGGATCGTTGATGTAGCGCGGCGAATAGGCGCCGTGGCAGCCCGCGCACGAGCCGTTGCCCTCCGCCGGCTCCGGCGCCGGATTGTTGTTGCCCTCCGCCCAGAGGTCCTTGGCGTGGAACAGGATGGCGCCGGAGCGGGCGAGCTCGGTGTCGATCTCGCCCGGGTAGCGCGGCGGTTCCTGCGCCGACGCCCAGACATTGAACGGTCCGGCATGCGCGTCGGTCCAGGCCAGCGCCTCGTCGTCGCTGCCGGTCAGGCTCTTGGCGAGGTTGTAGTAGGCCGCCATCGTGATTCGCGAGGAGTCCATGGGCAGGATGGCGCCGTGGAACTTCTGGGTGCGGTAGCCCATGTTCCACCACGGCGGGCTCTTGATGTTGCCGATGGCCTGACTGAACAGGATCTTCGGGTTCAGCAGCAGGTCGAGCTGGCCGCCACTGAACAGCACGAAGGCGAGCTGGAAGAAGTCGATGGCGCCCGAGCCGCGGTTGGTGGAGATGGTCAGCAGGCGCAGCGCGCTCTCCAGGGTGAAGCCGCTGGAGGCCTGCGCCATCTCGGTGGAGGCCATCGTGAAGTCGCCGATGCTGCCGCCGCCGCCCAGGAGCGGCCCGATGTCGCCGGAGGCGGAGTCGACCTGGCCGTTGTGGCAGAACACGCAGATCTTGATGCCGACCTTGCCGGTCCAGGTGCCGTCCGGCTCGCGGATCTGCG
Organism: Algiphilus sp.; assembly: GCF_023145115.1. NCBI lineage: Bacteria > Pseudomonadati > Pseudomonadota > Gammaproteobacteria > Nevskiales > Algiphilaceae > Algiphilus > Algiphilus sp. Next base: position 126,366 of record NZ_JAGLEJ010000005.1, on the reverse strand, counting down.
TGAAGGCCAGCGGCAGCTGGCCGGAGCCGCCGTCGGTGGCGTTGGGATCCTCGCCGGGCAGCGGGTAGGGGTTGGGCCACGGCGCTTCCGGCGAGCCGTAGCGCTCCGCGACCAGCGCGTCGAAATTCTCGGGCCGCGAGGACAGGCCCCAGGTCTCCCAGAGCTTGTTGTAGTCCTCGGCCGGCACGCCCGCGGCCGATTCCTGGCCGCCGGCGAAGGAGGTCGGCGAACCCGGCTCGCCCGAACCGAAGGCCACGAACTCGCCGATCTCGTACTGCTCGCGGAACTCGCCGCAGGTGGTCGGCTTCGGCACCGCGTTGTCGCAGCTCTTCCAGTAGGTGTTGAAGGCGACCGCACGGCCCTCGTTCACGCCCGGCACGACCAGCGTGCGCGGATCCTCGGGCAGCACGGCGTCGTCGCTGCGCCCTTCGCAGAAGTTGGCCCACCGGTTGCCACCGCGATGCTCGGCGAGCAGCGGATAGTCCATGGGGGTCAGTTCGTCGTCGCGTCCCGGATCGGTGGTGCCGTCACCGGGCGCGGGCGTGCCATTCGCGCTCTCGCTGCCCGAGCAGCCGACGACCAGCGCCGATGCCAGCAGCAGCGCAACGCATTCCCACATGCGTGCCTTCATCTCTCTCCTCCATCGCGTGCTTCTTGTATTCGTTCGCCGTCCCGGCACGCGGAGAAGCTTCCGCACCCGGTCCGTCCATGCCGCGAGGTCGTTGCAGTGGGGCCGGGACCGCCGGCCATTGCCGGCAGGCGCTGCCGATGCACGCAGCGGCGGGTGTCGATCACCGCCCCGCGTGGCATCGCCCCGGAACCCACGACGCACCCGCGGGATCCTGACATTTGTCATTATGCGGTAAGTTTGACAAATGTCAATAAACGGACGAGCGGATTCGCGGCACCGCTTTCGGGCGCGTCGAGAGGGCATCGGATGGAGCCCGTGCGGCGGTCCCGGGGCGCTACCGCCGCGACGCCGTCACCGTCGGGATGGCTGCGTTGATCCGACGCCGCCCGTGCGGCGCGGTGTGGTCCCGGGCGCGGCCCGGATTACGGGCCCGCCGCGCAGATGCTATCGCGCGGGTACTATTGGGCGCCGGTCCGCCTAGCCGGAATCGCGCTTGTGGTCATCCCCGGACAGGGCGTCGTCGTCATCGGTGGTGCTGGTCGAGCCGGGCGGATCACTGGCCGGGAAGGTCTCGTCGAGGGCTTCGTCGACGAGCTCTTCATCCGTGGAGGGATCCTCGGACTTGCCGTTTCGCTGCTTGTCCCTGGTCGGCATGGCGTGCCTCCCGTGGTGCGGTGCGTCCTTCCACCATGCGGGCAGACGTCGCCACAATCAAGCCCGGCGGCCGCCGGGCGCGGGCCGGATCAGAAGGAGTAGGTCAGCCCCATCCCCAGCTCGGTGAAGGTCTCCTGCGCGGAAACCCGCAGGCCCTGCTGGGACAGATCCTGATCGTAGCGCTGCCAGCGCACGGTGGCGTAGTAGCCCAGGGTGTCGGTCAGCCCTTTGCTCCAGCGCACGCCCAGGCCGATGCCATTGGCATCGGCCCGCACCCGGCCCAGGAAGTCGTCGAACTCGGGCTCGTCGCCCTCGTCCGCCTCGTCCACGGTGCCGCCGAAGCGGTTGTCGGCGTCCAGCCAGGCGTAGGCGAAGGAGAAGCTGACGGCTCCGGCCTGCTCGAAGACGTATTCCCAGCTTCCGCCGATGTAGGGGCCGGCTTCCTCGAAGGTGTTCTCGAAGGTCTCCGGCGCGCCGGCGTCGATGGCTTCGCGCGACACCAGATCGATGCGGGTCTCGCCGAACTTGTAGCCGCCGAATACCGTGAAGCCGGCGGGCAGGGCGTAGCCCACCGAGAGGTCGTACTCGCGCCGGTCGGCCGAGCCGGTCTCCTCTTCCTCGCTGACGTCGGCATCGGTGATCGACCAGTCGGTGGTCAGCGAGATCACCGCGTTCTGCGCCACGATGCCGGCGCCAATGCGCAGCATGTAGAAGGAGAGGCTCTGGTCGAGCAGCTGCTCGAACTCCTGTTCCTTCTGCCCGAACTGGGCCTGCACGAAGGGCGTGACCGGGATCATGTACGGGCCGGCGGCCGATGCCGCACCGGTGGCGCCGAGCAGCAGTGCGGCGGCGCACGCCCGGGTCGGGTGGTGGTGGTTCAAGCGCTTGTCCCCTCGTGCCCGGGCGGGCTGCGGTCGGGGCGGCACTCTATCACCATCCCCGGCACCGTCCGGCGGCGCGGGCGCCGCCCGCAGTCTGTACGACGACATGCCTCAGCCCGCCTCGAACATCTCCTCGGGCGTGCGCTGCCAGATCAGCTTCTGCCCCTCGTCGTCGCCCAGCATGGCGATGGGGTCGGCGTTGTCGACGTGCCCGTACAGCCCGCGGTAGACCGAATAGCCGCAGAGCTGCTGCAGCCGCCTGGGGAACCGGCGCGCGGTTTCCAGCGGCACGCCGAGCTGCTGGTTCTCCTGCTGGCGCATGAAGCCGGCAGCGTAGTAGTTCGCGATCGCGAAGCGCCGCTCGTTGCTGCGGTTCTCGCCGCCGGCGTGCCAGAGACTGCCGTGCCAGAACAGCAGGCTGCCCGCCGGCATTACCCCCGGCACGGTGTCGCACTCGAGGTCGTACTCGGGCATGCCCGAGGCCTTGTGACTGCCGGGCACCAGGCGGGTGGCGCCGTTCTCCTCGGTGAAATCGGTGATCGCCCACACGCAGTTGAGCGTGAAGGGCTGGTGCGGCTTGGGCACCGGGATCAGCTGGTCGTCGGCGTGGACGGGCTGCGCGCCCTGGCCGGGGGAGAGCGTGATCGAGCTCAGCGAGGAAAGCTGCAGCTCCTCGTCGAGCACGCGCTCGGCGAAGGCCAGCGCGGTCGGGTCGACGGGAATCTCCCAGAACTCCGGCCCGTGGACCAGCAGGTTGTAGATGCGCACCGTGCGCCTGCCCTCGAAATCGGTGTCGCGGAATCCGAAGTCCTGCTCGCGCTCGACGCGCAGCAGGGCCTGCTTGATGGCATCCACCCGCTCGGGCGCGATGGCGTTCTCGAAGATCACGAAACCGTCGCGCTCGAAGTCGCGCATCTTGGCGTCGAGGTCCCACTCCCCAGCCGTCATGCGGTCTCCTCTCGTTTTGTTTTACATGTGGTCACCGCAGTATGCCCGGGCGTATTCTCCGAACGAAAGGCGAGAGGGAGGAGGCGGGCGTGCCCGGAGAACCAGCGTTTCACCAGCAGTGCCAGTGCCATTGCGGGGCAGCCGCGTTCGAGGTGCAGCGCGCACCCCTGATGCGCTTCATCTGCCACTGCACCATCTGTCAGCGCTTCAACGGCACGCCCTTCGCGGACATGGTCGTGCTGCGCAGCGACGGCGTCGTGCCGCCCGCGGACGGCACGGTGGACTTCGGCACCTACCGGCCACCGCCCGCCGTGCAGCGCGGCAAGTGCGCGACCTGCAACAAGCCCGCCATCGAGTTCATGCGCCTGCCGCTGATGCCGGCGCTGACCTTCGTGCCCGCCGCGAACTTCGCCGATGCCGCGGCGCTGCCCGCGCCGCGCCTGCACACCTTCTACGACAAGCGCGTGGCCGACATCGACGACGGCCTGCCCAAGCATCGGGGCTATCTGAAGAGCCAGCTGGCCTTCGCCCGGGCGTTCTATCCGGCCTGGTGGCGCACCCGCGGGGTCGAATAGCGACCCGGCTGCGGGCTCAGGGCACGAACAGCTGGTGCGCGCCCTTCACGATGGCCACCAGCCCGAGCGCCCACAGGCCGCACGCGGCAACATCCAGCGCGGTGTAGCGCGCCCGGTCGAACTCGGTGACGCCCATCATCGCCGGCACCAGGCTGCGGATGGCCGGGATGAAGCGGCCGATGAAGATGGCCCAGGGCCCGAAGCGCCGGACCATGGCCTCGGTGCGCTCCCAGCGCTGCCGGTTGCGCTGGATGATGCGCCAGCCGTGCACGCGATGGCCCACCGCGCGGCCCGCGTAGTAGCCGGCGTGGTCGCCCAGCGACGAGCCCACCAGCGCCATGCCCGCCATCAGCCAGATATTGGCCCACTCATTGGCGTAGAGCACCGAGCACACGATCACCAGCAGCAGGCTGGGCGTGAACAGGCCGATGCCCACGCAGGTCTCCATGAAGGCCAGCAGCGGCACCAGCCAGAGCGCCTGGTCGCGGTGCTCGCCGGCCCAGGCGAGGATGGCGTCGATCATCGGTCAGCGTCCCGGTGGACGGGGGAACAGCACCGGCGTGCGGGCCTTGTAGGCCTCGTACGCGGGCTGGCCGCCCCAGGTGGCGTCGGCGCGCTTCTCCAGCATCGGGATGCCGCTGACCCGGTTCAGCAGCCAGAACACGAAGAGCGGCGACGCCCAGCCCAGCCACTGCCAGCCGGACATGGCCGGCGTGGCCATGATCGCGATGCCGGTCCACAGCGTGATCTCGCCGAAATAGTTGGGATGGCGCGACCACGCCCACAGCCCGTGCCGGATGAAGTCCCCGCGGTTGGCCGGGTCGGCCCGGAACGCCGATTTCTGGCGGTCGGCGACCGCCTCGATGGCGAAGCCCGCAGCCCATACGGAGAGGCCGACGCTCGCCCACGCATCCCAGCCCGCGGCGGCCGGTCCGGTCACCGCGATCAGCGCCGCCAGCAGGGTCATGAACACCCACAGTCCCTGGAAGGTCCACGCCATCAGGAAGCGGCCCCAGTGCGGCTTGATGTCGTCGAAGCGACCGTCCTTGCCGCTGCGCTTCACGCGCGCGAACAGGAAGCTGCCCAGCCGCCCGCACCACACCAGCACCAGCGCCGCGATCACCCAGCCGCGCGCGTCGGGCGTGCCCAGCACCGCGGCCAGCAGGATCACGCTGGCGTAGGTCAGCGAGCCGGCGAGATCGTAGTAGTGCTCGGTCCGGCCCAGGAAGGACGGCACGTACACCGCCCACTGCACCATGAACGCGAACAGCGCCAGCGCCGGAAGCAGCGGCAGCCCGGCGATGCGCTGCGTGCCGTCGTCCAGCAGCCAGGCGAGCCCCAGCGCGAGGACGGTCACGAGCAGACTGATGGCAAAGGCAACGCTGTTGCGCACGCGGTTCCCCCGAACGATGGCGCCGCGCGACGGATCGCCACGGCGGATGCGCAGTGAGTGTGCAGTATGCCCCCGCCGCTGCAACTCCTGTCAGGGCATGCGTCACATATCGCGCGCGGGTCCGGAATCGCCACCGGGTGGGAACGCGCGCGCCGAGCTGGGACACTGCCCGCGGAGACGACCGACCACGAGGAGAGGGCAATGATCCCCAGCACCACCCGCCGGCTGCTGATCCACAGGCACGACCTGGCGCGAACCCGCGTCGACGAACAGCCGGCGCCGACCGAGCCGGCGGAAGGCGAGGCCCTGCTCGCACCCGACCGCTTCTCGCTGACCACCAACAACGTCACCTACGCCGCCTACGGCGCGGCCATGCGCTACTGGGACTTCTTCCCGACGGGCGATGCCGACTGGGGCCTGGTGCCGGTCTGGGGCTTCGCGAATGTCATCGCGTCGAACGTCGACGGCCTGAAAACGGGCGACCGCTTCTACGGCTACTTCCCGCCCGCCAACATCCTGCGCGTGGTGCCCGCGAAGGTCGGCGACCACGGTTTCCGTGACGGCACCGAACACCGCCAGCCATTGCCGCCGGCCTACAACCAGTACTTCCGCTGCAGTCACGACCCGCTGTACACGCCGGATACGGAAGCCTTCCAGGCCATCTTCCGGCCACTGTTCCTCACCTCCTTCACGCTGGCCGACTTCCTGGCCGACAACGCCTGGTTCGGCGCCGAGCGCGTCGTGCTGTCCAGCGCCTCCAGCAAGACCGCCTACGGCACCGCCTTCTGCATGGACGACGATGTCGAGACCATCGGCCTGACCTCGGCAGCCAACCGCGACTTCGTGGCGGAATCCTGCTGCTACCGGCGCACGCTCACCTACCCGGAACTCACCACGCTGGATGCCGACACCCCGACGCTCTACATCGACTTCGCCGGCGACCGCGACCTGCGCAGCACCATCCACCACCACTTCGGCCAGCTCACGCACAGCTGTGTCGTTGGCTCGGCCCAGACCGTCGAGCTGCCAAAGAAGCAGGAACTACCCGGCCCGGCCCCCAAGTTCTTCTTCGCGCCGGACCAGATCGGCAAGCGCACCAAGGAGTGGGGAGCGGAGGTATTCGCGCAGCGGTTGGGGGAGGCCTGGTCGCGATTCCACGCCCACGTCACCGATGCGCAACGCGACCTACTCCGGGTCGTCGAGGGCCACGGGCTGGACGGTGCCCGGCAGGTGTTCGAGCAGCTTCTGGCCGGGCGGGTGGCGCCTCGCGAAGGGCACGTGGTTCGCATGGACCGCTAGGCTGCGGTCGATCGCGGTGGTCGCCGACGTGCCCGCGCGCCGGAGCCACCGGACCTCCGCGGGCAGCGGCTGCCCCGGTCGTGCGCAGGTGGGTCCATCCCGTGGGACGTCGCGCACGGCCGGCGCGCCGCCGGCGGCACGATGCAGCGGTCGGTTATCCGCGTGCGCTCGCCGCGACGGCGCCGGACGTGCGGCCCTCGCGTGCGGCGGTCGGAGTCATGGCGGCGCGCGTGTCACGCAGCGGTTGCGGATGAACGGTGCCGGGGTTCGCGGGTGCAGGGCTGCGGTGATGCTGCTGCATGATCCGCGCGGTACCGGGCGCGCTGTAGCGCAGCGCCGCCACCTTCAGAACCGGCCAGCTGCCGAAGTACATCGCGATGCGGGCCAGCGGCGGGGTGATGCCGTCGAGCAGCTTCGGCTGGTCGAAGCCGCCCAGGGTGCGCATCCATTGCGGCAGCGAGGCGATGGTAGCCGGCGCGATCATCCGGCTGATGGCCCAGAAGCCCGCGCCGGCGCTGGCGTAGGGGGTGCGCAGCAGATAGTGCATGCCTTCGTGGGCGCGCTCGGAAGTGCAAAGCCGGGGCCGCATGGCCGCGAAGTAGTCGCGAATGCCGTCGCGCGAACGCGGCACGTCGGCCGGGTCGCAGGTCTGCAGGTGGGCGGCGATGGCGCATTCCTCCCAGTAGCGGCGCTCCTCGTCGGCGCGCAGCGGGCCGGGGCCGTACATCTCGTAGCACTTCAGCACCGAGTGCCAGCCGGTCAGATGGATCCAGAGCTGCGACGCGGGGTCGTTGGCGCTGTAGGCGAGGCCGCTGATCGGCTCGGTGCCCGAGACCTTTGCGTGCACCCGCATCAGAAGCCGCGACGCTTCCGTCGCCGTATGCCCGTCCGCCACCGCAATCGTCAGGAAGTAGGCCAGCGTGCGGTCCAGCCGGCCCGCCGGGTTGCGGTAGATCCCGCGCATATCCGCGACGGCTGCCGCCAGGAAGGGGTCGAAGTGCTCCAGCACCACCGCCCGCTGAAAGCCGATCAAGGAGGTCGGCGACGACCAGACCTTCCAGCTCGGGGAGCCGGGGCCGAAGAAGCCGTAGTCGCGCGTGCGCAGCGTGTCTTGCTTGTTGGCGGTCATCGAACTTGTTCCTGCGTGGTTCGGCGGACCATTTTATACATCAGTGTAGGAAAATTCTACATGACCGTAGTAAACTGAGCGCATGCCCGCCCCCAAAGTTGCCAGCAGCGGCGCCAGAGCCGCCCACCTCGGGCCCGAGCGCCGTCGCCCCCATGTGCTCGACGCGGCCCTGGAGATCGCGGTCGAGCAGGGGCTGCCCGCCGTCACGCTGAGCGCCGTCGCCGGGCGCCTGGGCGTCAGCCGGCCGGTGGTGTATTCCTGCTTTGCCGACCGCATCGAACTGCTGGAGGCGCTGCTGGCGCGCGAGAGCGAGCACATGCTGGCGGCCGCCCTCGAGGCGCTCCACAGCGCCCAGGGCGACGACGACCCGGAGGCGACCTTCATCGCCGGCTATCGCGCCCTGCTGCGCGTGGTGGCCGATCGCCCCCAGGCCTGGCGGCTGGTCTTCGTCGCGAGCCCGGAGCCCGCCATCGCCGACCGCTTCCTGCGGGCGCGCAAACTGGTGGCCCAGAGCGCCGCGCAATGGCTGGCACCGGCGCTGGCGCGCTGGTGGCAGGTTCAGGATCTGCCGCGCAAGCTACCCGTGATCACCGAGCTCTTCATGTCGTCCTGCGAAGCTTCGGTCCGGCGCTTGCTCGATCCGAAGAACGACTGGAGCATCGACGAACTCGGCGCCTTCTTCGGTGCGGCCATGTGCCGCGCCCTCGGTGGCGTATGAGCCCGGCGCGCGAACCCCGGGCCCTCAGCCGCGGCTAATACGCGCCACGTAAGGGGCGGGGGCAGGTTCGCTGGTGATTGCAGAAACCGTAGTCTGTCCCCTACGACTCTGACCGCCAGCCAATGGCCGCGCCCCGCACCACAAGTGGTGGGCGCTGTAGCCCTGGCCAATGCATTGGAAGCAGCCGCATAGAGCCCTCGGCTTCGTGCTCGGGCTCGTCGCGGTGTTCCACGCGGCCCTACTCCTTCGGGCGGTGCGCGGGGTTGGCGGCCACGCTGATGCTCCGGGAACGACAAGAACGCCGGCTGAGGAGAACCCCGATGAAGCTCGAGAAGTTGATGACCTATCACGCCGACCTCAGAGTCCCACAACCCGTAGGTGAGGGACCATTCGGAAACCGCATGATCGTCGAAGTCACGGGTGGCTGGTTCGAAGGTGCCCGTTTCAAGGGAGCATTCCTGACCTGCGGCGGCGATTGGCTGCTGGCCCATGCCGACGGTTACGGCCGGCTGGACGTGCGGGGCACCCTGCTCACCGACGACGGCGCACACATCTACATGCAGTACAGCGGCATCATCCAGCTCACCGACGGCGTCATGGCGGCACTCGGTGGCGGCGACACGTCCACCCAATACGGCGACCAGAACTTCTTCACGGCTCCGCGCTTTGAGACCGGCGACGCGCGCTATCAGTGGATCAACAGGATCCAGTGCGTCAGTGAAGGGCGCGTGGTTGCGGGGCCAAGCGTGGAGTACAACGTCTATCAGTGCGTCAACGACTGAAGTTCCGGTCGTACTCGCTCAATTCGAGAGTGGCCTGCATAAGCGCGTCGGACTCTGACCAGGCTGGAACGCTCGGGCGCTCAACGGCAACTACTTTCGGCTGATTTCCGGGGTGTGCTTCTTGTGGTAAGAAAGGGGAGATGGCTCTCCGGTGAAGCGCGCATGGTGCAGCGTCGCAGAAGAAGATCAGAGCTTGACGAGTGGATTGGCCTTCTCGCGCAGCTGCCGTGGTGGCTTTCCGTCGCTTTGATCCCTGCAGCCTATCTCGCCTTCGCTGCTATGGCTCGTATTCCCGTGCCGAAGGCTGACGATCTCGATGGCCTGGGAGCGGTCGTTGCGAGTCAGGTCGCGGTAACGGTGGGCATGTTTCTCCAATACATCGCGCCTGTGGTCCTGGGGATTGCAGCGCTGGTGTCTTGGCTGGCTATGCGGCGTCGCCGGACGCTGCTCTCGGAGGCGGAAACCCGCTCCGGCGCTGCCGGATTGCTGGATATCAGCTGGAAGGAGTTCGAGCAGCTCGTTCGCGCCGGTTTCGAACGTGACGGATACGCAGTCAAGGCAACCGCCAACGGTGCGGACGGCGGCGTTGACCTGATCTTGAAACGCAATGGCGAGAGCTTTCTCGTGCAGTGCAAGCAGTGGCGCGCGAGCAAGATCGGTGTTGGCGTTGTTCGCGAGTTGTTCGGAGTCATGGCCGCATATGGTGCTGTCGGTGGGTTCGTCGTGGGCGTGGGCGAGTTCACCCGCGCGGCGCATGAGTTTGCCGAGGGCCGCAATATCACGCTCTTGAACGCGCGCGACATGTTGGTGCGAGCCCCGGAGCAGCCGCGACGCGAGGCGGCAGCCTCCGCCGAAGTGAAGTCTTCGCCCGACTGTCCGCGTTGTGGCGCGGCGATGGTTCTGCGCACGGCGAAGCGTGGCGCCAATGCAGGCAGCACCTTCTACGGATGCAGCAAGTACCCTGCCTGTAAGCAGACCTTGAAGGCCGCACAGGCATGAACATTTGCGAGAAGTACCTCTGCGCCCCCGCGCACGCCACGGTTATGGCGGTTCGTTAAGGGATGGCGGAAGTCTCGCCATGGACCCGGGAGGAAGTCGAAGCGGTCGTCGCCGACTATCTCCATATGCTGACGCTGGAGCTTTCCAGCCAGCACTACGTGAAGGCGCAGCACCGCCAGCGCCTGAAAGGGCTGCTCCAGGGCCGCTCGGATGGGTCGATCGAGCGCAAGCACCAGAACATCAGCGCCGTCATGCTCGAGCTTGGTTGCCCTTACGTGCCAGGCTACAAGCCGCTCTCGAACTACCAGCGCCTTCTTTTCGACGTCGTGGCCGAGCGCTTGGCGATGGACCGCGATCTGGATGCATCCGCCGAGGCTGCCGCGAAGCAACCCGCGATCAAGCCTCTGGAACCGGACTTCAAATCCTTGCTGGCTGATGCGCCGGAGTCCACGGAGATGGGTGTGCGCGAGCAGCCGCCGGAGTATGCGGGGCGCAGACAGGCGGTGAAGCGGGACTATCTGGCGCTGGAAGCCAGCAATCGCTCACTTGGCAAGGCCGGTGAAGAGTTGGTGGTCAGTTACGAGCATCATCGCCTGCATCGTGCAGGCAAGCGGCGCCTGAGCGAACGGGTAGAGCATGTGGCCGCAACGCGAGGTGATGGCCTCGGCTACGACGTGCTGTCCTTCGATCTCGATGGACGGGAGCGGCTTATCGAGGTCAAGACCACCGCCTTCGCCAAGGAGACGCCGTTCTTCCTTAGTCGCAATGAGCTGGCCTTATCTCGACAGGAGGCGGACGCCTTCCACTTGTATCGGGTCTTCGCCTTCCGTCGGCGCCCGCAGCTATTCGATTTGCCGGGACGTCTGGAAGATCGTTGCCAATTGGATCCGGTGAGCTATCTCGCGAGATTCTGAGGCGCGAGCTTGGGGCGGCGGCACTAACGAAAACCGTGGTCTGACGCCTATTGCACTACAATTACTCATTTCGTGCCTGTCACCGTAACTCCAGAAATGCTTAACCTGTCATCCTGAGCCATTATGATACTTTATCACTGCTCGAATCCTATCCAAAAGCGGGATGAATCCCGTAAAATCGATTGCTGCGAAGTCGGGCCGGACGATTTTCTCAGCGAATACGCTTTTGCCAAACTCCGTGTTGGTGTTGATTTTGTCGTTTGATGGGTTAAACGATTTTCCGCTGAGCTTCCGCTCAAGGAGCTTGGAAGGGAGTAGGTCTTCAATGCATGTTTCCTCTCCATTATCGTGCTCTGGGGTTTTTACTAAGTACACATTCGAGTGGATGTGATAGAAAGGCTCACTCGTTCTAAGAGAAATATTCTTCCCGGAAGTATCTGATGCATTCTTGAATAACTTTTTCGACGCCCCTTGGTCGTTGTCAACAAGAATTATGACTGGATTCTTGCATCCGTCCCCATGGAATTTTTGAATGCATTTCCAGTAACTGCCCTTTCCTTTGTTAAGGAAGTAGCTAAGGCTGCCAGTTCCATTTAAAAGCCCTAAGTATTTCATGTTAGTGCGGTTGGGCTTGAGGAATCGCACTTCGTATCCAACCTTCCCGGATGCATCTTTAGTTACTAAGTCAGACGGCTCCAGTTGGTTTATGGCGCAACGAAGATATATTGGATCTGTTTTTCCTTCGGGAACAATTGTTGGTTTATCAGCTAGAAAGAAGAGCTTGTACGCTAAGAACTGTGCGTACAAGGCATCGAACCCAGTGCGAGATGAGCTAGACGGCGCGTTCCCCCTGGATGCGTGTTCTTTTATGTTGGCAATATGGCTAAATTGGCCGCTAAGTGGGGCTAAGTTTCGAGTCGCAGCGCTGTTCAATGCTGGATCAAGGATGTATTCGCCGTCTCGAAAAAGTTTGTTGCACTGTGCCCTTAGTTGCCTGTATCGATTGGCTTGAATGTTTACTTTGCTGTTTACTGTGAGGCCAGTGACCGTTTGCCTTATTGACCTGTACTGTAGGCGGGTTTTCGATTCTTTGAGCGTAAAGCCAGAACGTTTTATCTCCGAGGTGAGAGAGGTGCCGACATTACAAGATCCGTCGTCGTTGAGCGAAGCGATGTCTGTGGGGAATATCTTTAGATTGGTCGAAAAAGTGAGATCGTCCGCGTAGCGGGAGTATGTGAGGGAGTACCGCTTTGCGAGCCCCACTAGGCGACGGTCTAAGATTGATGCTATTAAGTCAGATATAAGTGGAGAGCATGGGCTTCCTTGAGGGAGGCTGTTGTTGTGACATGCAATTTGCGCTAGTACGGTCGCCACCGCGGGGAACAGGTTGTAGTTCTTGTCGTGGATAAAAAAGCCGCGGACGCGTCCAAAGTTTATGGACCCAAAAAAATCTGCGATATCACAGTTTAATACATACCTCTTCCCTTTATGCGGGGTCGCATTGGTGATGATGGACCGCTGTTCGCGAAAAGCGTGGGATACCGGTGTAGATGGACGCTCTTGAGTGAGCTCTAACTCGCAACTTGTTAATAGCGTTGCGGTACGCGCCTGGAGGTTTTTTAGGCGCTGCTCGGGTGCAGATATTTGCCGAGGTGTGCCGTCGCGCTTTGGGACGGAGAAAGTGGTGTACTTTCGCTCGTTAGGGAGTATGTACAGAAGATATGACAGTTGCCGTGGGGCAACGCCAATAATAGGAGCAAGTTCCCTTAGGGACTTGGCCCTTTTGAGGGCAGCTAAGGGGCGCGACTTTGGGCTCATAAAAAAGCTTGCGGGCACTCCTACGCCGGGGAGCCCGAGCAAATATTCAGGCTAACCGAAAGAAGATTGTCATTGAAAGGCGGCACATATCGCCACCTCGCATTGGAAGCTATATCGCGATGCGCGACAACAATTCTGCCCGCAAGCTTATGATGAAGTTAATCAGGTCATCCGTTATTGTCAATGGGTAGTTGCGTTGAGCGCATTAATCCCAACTCAACGCCCCACCGGTCTGATACTCGGTCACCCGGGTCTCGAAGAAGTTCTTCTCCTTCTTGAGGTCCATGGCCTCGCTCATCCAGGGGAAGGGGTTGGTGGCGCCGGGGTACAGCTGCTTGATGCCGATCTGGCTGCAGCGGCGGTTGCAGATGAACTTGAGGTATTCGTTGAACTGGCTGGCGTTCAGGCCGAGGACGCCGCGCGGCATGGTGTCGTGGGCGTACTTGATCTCCAGCTCGGTCGCCTCCTGCAGCATGGCGGCGATTTCCTCCTGGAACTGCTCGGTCCAGAGGTGCGGGTTCTCGTACTTGATCTGGTTGATGACGTCGATGCCGAAGTTCATGTGCATCGACTCGTCGCGCATGATGTACTGGATCTGTTCGGCGGTGCCCACCATCTTGTTGCGGCGGCCGAAGCTCAGTAGCTGCACGAAGCCGACGTAGAAGAAGATGCCTTCAAAGACGACGTAGAAGGCGATCATGTCGCGCAGGAAGCGCTGGTCGTCCTCGGGGGTGCCGGTCTTGAAGTTGGGATCGGCCAGGGACTGCGTGTAGGGCAGGGACCACGCCGCCTTGTCGTGGATGCTGGGGATCTCGCGGTACATGTTGAAGACCTCGGCCTCGTCGAGGTCCAGGCTCTCGATGCAGTACTGGTAGGCGTGCGTGTGCAGCGCTTCCTCGAAGGCCTGGCGCAGCAGGTACTGGCGGCACTCGGGGTTGGTCAGGTGGCGATAGACGGCCAGCACCAGGTTGTTGGCGACGAGGCTGTCGGCGGTGGAGAAGAAGCCCAGCGAGCGCTTGATGATGGTGCGCTCGTCATCCGTCAGGCCGTTCGGATCCTGCCACAGCGCGATGTCCGCGGCCATGGAGATTTCCTGCGGCATCCAGTGGTTGTTGCAGGCGCTGAGGTACTTCTCCCAGGCCCAGGTGTACTTGAAGGGCACGAGCTGGTTGAGGTCGGCCTTGCAGTTGATGATCTTCTTGTCGTCGACCTGGATGCGCGAGGCGCCCATCTCCAGGTTCTCGAGCCCGGTGGCGCCGGCCTGCTCGGCCGCGGCCGCACCCGCGCCGGGGTCGACCGGCGGGTGCGTGACGTTGTCGGGCTTGACGGTCTGCAGGCCTGGACGCGGCTGCTGCGGGGTGGTCGGGGTGTCCCATTCGAGCATGGTGCGGACTCCTGGTATTGCGGTTCGCGGCGGGGCGGAATGCGGTGGCGGGGCCTGCCTTACTGGCAGGCCTCGCAGTCGGGATCGAGGATCGAGCAGGCCTGCGGCATCTGGCCGCTGCCGTTGCCGTTGGTGGCGGCGGAGGCGGTCGGCGTGGAGGGCGGGCGGCTGGATTCGCCGCTGCCGGTGACGCCGGTGGTGCTGGCACCGCCGCCGGAGGCCTGACCGGACCCGGCGACCTTGTTCAGGCGGCTGTCGCTGATGGTGGTCTTCTCGGCGTGGGTGGCGCCCATGGTGCGCAGGTAGTAGGTGGTCTTCAGGCCCGAGGTCCAGGCGTGCTTGTAGAGCTCGTCCAGCTTCCGGCCATTCGGCTCGGACATGTAGAGGTTCAGGCTCTGCGACTGGTCGATCCACTTCTGGCGGCGGCTGCCGGCGTCGACCAGCTTCTTGGGGTCGATCTCGAAGGCGCACTTGTAGACCGCCTTGAGCTCGTCCGGCACGCGGTCGATGGCCTGCACGCTGCCGTCGAAGTACTTCAGGTCGTGGACCATGACCTCGTCCCACAGCTCCAGCTTCTTGAGGTCCTCGACCAGGTAGGTGTTGACCACCGTGAAGTCGCCCGAGAGGTTCGACTTGACGAAGAGGTTCTGGTACGTCGGCTCGATCGACTGGCTGACGCCGGTGATGTTGGCGATGGTGGCGGTGGGCGCGATAGCCATGCAGTTGGAGTTGCGCATGCCCACGGTCTGCACGCGGTCGCGCAGGTCGTCCCAGTCGTAGTCGCCGGACACGGTGGCGTCCTGCTGCAGGTATTCGCCGCGCGACTCGGCGAGGATGCGGATGGAGTCGATGGGCAGGATGCCCTGGCTCCACAGCGAGCCCTCGAAGCTCTGGTACTTGCCGCGTTCCTCGGCGAGGTCGGTGCTGGCCTTGATGGCGTAGTAGCTGACGGCCTCCATCGAGCGGTCGGCGAAGGTGATGGCCTCCTCGCTGTCGTAGGGCAGGCGCAACTTATAGAGGGCGTCCTGGAAGCCCATCACGCCCATGCCCACCGGACGGTGGCGCAGGTTGGAATTGCGCGCCGTCGGCACCGAGTAGTAGTTGTACTCGATGACGTTGTCGAGCATGCGCATGGCGGTGTTGACGGTGGCCTCGAGCTTGGCGCGGTCGAGCTGGCCGTCCTCGCTGATGTGCGCCGGCAGGTTGACGCTGCCCAGGTTGCAGACCGCGATCTCGTGGCCGGCCTTGGTGTTGAGGGTGATCTCGGTGCACAGGTTGGAGCTGTGGACCACGCCTGTGTGCTGCTGCGGGCTGCGCAGGTTGCACGGGTCCTTGAAGGTCACCCAGGGGTGGCCGGTCTCGAACAGCATCGACAGCATCTTGCGCCACAGCTGCACGGCGGGCAGGCGCTTGAAGTTGGTGATGCGGCCCTCGTCGGCCTCGCGCTCGTAGGCGGCGTAGCGCTCCTCGAAGGCGGTGCCGGTGAGGTCGTGCAGGTCCGGCACGTCCTCGGGCGAGAACAGCGTCCACTGGCCCTCTTCCATGACGCGCTTCATGAACAGGTCCGGCACCCAGTTGGCGGTGTTCATGTCGTGCGTACGCCGGCGGTCGTCACCGGTGTTCTTGCGCAGGTCGACGAACTCCTCGATGTCGCGATGCCAGGTCTCCAGGTAGGCGCACACCGCGCCCTTGCGCTTGCCGCCCTGGTTGACCGCCACGGCGGTGTCGTTGGCCACCTTGAGGAAGGGCACGACGCCGTTGGAGCGGCCGTTGGTGCCCTTGATGTAGGCGCCCATGCCGCGCACCTGCGTCCAGTCGTTGCCCAGGCCGCCGGCAAACTTGGAGAGCAGCGCGTTGTCCTTGATGGCGCCGAAGATGCCGTCGAGGTCGTCGGGCACGTTGGTCAGGTAGCAGCTGGACAGCTGCGGGCGCAGGGTGCCGCTGTTGAACAGCGTCGGCGTGCTGCTCATGAAGTCGAAGGACGACAGCAGCTTGTAGAACTCGATGGCGCGCGCCTCGCGCTCGATCTCGTTGATCGCCAGGCCCATCGCCACGCGCATGAAGAAGGCCTGCGGCAGCTCGAAGCGGACCTTGTCCTTGTGGATGAAGTAGCGGTCGTAGAGGGTCTGCAGGCCCAGGTAGTCGAACTGCAGGTCGCGCTCGGGCAGCAGCGCCTTGCCCAGCTGGTCGAGGTCGAACAGGCACAGCTTGGGGTCGACCAGCTCGAGCTCGGCGGCGCGGTGGATGTAGCTGCGGAAGTAGTCCGCGTACAGGCCGGTCATCGCCTCGTGGGTGGGGCGGGTCTCGGGGGCGTCGAGGAAGGTCAGCGCCTCGTGGCGCAGCGCGTCGAGCAGCAGCCGGGCCGACACGTAGCTGTAGTTGGGCTCTTCCTCGATGCGCGTGCGCGCGGCCATGACCAGCGCCTGGGCCAGCTGCGACTCGGGAATCTCGTCGTAGATGTCGCGCATGGCGGCATCGAGCACGGCCTCGGCGTTGACGCCGGTGAGGCCCTCGCAGGCCTCGACCACCAGCGTGCGCATGCGCGCGGTGTCCACCGGCACCAGCGAGCCGTCGTCGCGGGTCATGCGCAGCTCGGTCTTCGGGGCTGCCGGCTGGGCGGCCTCGGCCTCGGCGCGCTCGCGGGCGCGGGCCTCGCGATAGAGCACGTAGGAGCGCGCGATCTTGTGCTCGCCGTTGCGCATCAGGGCCAGTTCGACCTGGTCCTGGATGTCCTCGATGTGGATGGTGCCGCCGCCGTGCTGGTTGCGGGTCACCGCCGCGAGGACCTGCTCGGTGATGGCGGCGACGCGCTCGCGGATGCGCGAGCTGGCCGCGGCCGAGCCACCCTCGACCGCGAGGAACGCCTTGGTCACCGCGATGCTGATCTTCTCGGGCTCGAAGCCGGTGACCTTGCCGTTGCGCCGGATGACGCGCATGCCGCCCGGCGCGGTGCTCTGCACCTGGGCGCTGCTGGCGGGCGCGTCAGTGGGCTGGTACGCGGTCTTCTCGGCGGTCGCGGTGTGTGTCTGCATGGGCTGGCTGCCTCCCCGGCAATGTGGTGTTGGCCTGATGGACCCGGTGCGCGCGCGGGCCTGAGAAAGAACGATGCACCAGATGTAGTGTGTTGTCGATAGGCCCAACGCAAGATGCTGTGTTTAACAAAGGGTGCATAGGCGGCGTACAACTTGTGGACAACTCCACTTCCGGCGTCCGTATCCCGGCCCGAATCAGACACTTGCGCGGCCATGCCGTTCCCCGCACGGGTTGTCCATAGTTGCACTGCAGCAAACCGTTCCCGGCGGAAAATCGCTCGTGCAAACAGGCACATGGCGCCTGCGCGCAAAGTGGTCGCAGGCCGGACGCGGGCGGGGGCGCGCAGGCGCCTGTGGCAGACTGATCCTTTGCCTTCGGAAGCCCGCGTGCGCACCCATCGACCGCACCGCCTGATCCCGTTCCAGGACGGCCATCTGCCCACCTGGCCGGAGGACGCGGCCATCGACCTCTTCCACACCCAGCCCACCATCGGCGCCATCGCCTTCAGCGACAGCGCGCGCTACCTGCCGGCGCTGCTCGCCACGCTGGAAGCGGCCGCCGCCGACCGCGGGCGGCTCGAGCCCATCGCCGGCGGTGCCTTCGTGCTCGACGAGGTGCTGGCCTGGGACGACGAGGCGCTGAACGTGGTGGACACCCGAGCCTGGAAGCTGGTCACGTCCATGCTGGGCGTCAATGCGCGCACCGAGCAGGCGCAGGCCATCATGGTGCCGCCGCAGCGCGAGCTGCCGCTGCGCCCGCACGGCGCCGGCACCGCGTCGGTGGTCATGCTGGTGCGCGGCGACGGTCTCGAGTTGCGCCACCACACCCTGCACATGGACCCGGTCACGCCGCCGAAGCGCTTCGCCGAGGGTGGCATGCTGGCGCATCCCTCCACCATGCGGCCCTGCGTCACCGAGAACACCGGCGACGCTCCGGTCTGGCTGCTGAGCTGGGACTACCAGCGGAGCGCGGCATGAACGCCTTCGCGGACGGCACCGACGAAACCGCCTACGGGTCGCTGGCGGCCTGGGCGTATACCGGCAGCGACGGCGTCACCGTGCGCGGCCGCAGACGCGACGCCGCGCCCGGCATGCCCACCGTGCACTGGCTGCACGGCAACGGTTTCTGCGGCGGCGTCTACTGGTCCTTCCTGCGCCGGCTCGACCCGCGGCTGGGCCTGATCACCCACGACATCGAGGGACACGGCGAGTCCGACCCGGCGCGCGACTTCGCGGGCGTGCCCGCGACCATGACGCGCATCCACGGCGCCCTGGCGCAGAAAGCCCCGCCGGCACCGCTGATCGCGATGGGGCACAGCTTCGGCGCCGCGCTGAGCCTGCGCGCGGTCATCCAGAACCCGGAGCGCTTCGCGGCGCTGGTGCTGCTCGACCCCATCTTCCTGCCGCCGCGCTACTGGCTGGGCACCAAGCTGGCCGCCGCGCTCGGTCGGCATCCCTTCGCGGCCGGGGCGCGCCGCCGGCGCAGCGCCTGGGCGGATGCCGACACCGCCCGCGAACGCCTGCGCGGCCGCGGCATCTACGCGGGCTGGTGCGACGAAGCGCTGGACGATTTCGTCCGCCACGCCACCCGCGATGCCGACGACGGACGCGCGCTGGCCTGCGACCCCGAGCTGGAAGCGCAGATCTTCGAGAACCCGCTGTATCCGTGGCGGGATCTGCCGCGGCTGCCGGTGCCCACCTTCCTCTACTACGGCGTCGGCAGCTACTTCTTCATGGCGCCGTCGGCGCGGCGCGCGGCGCGCCTGCAGCCGCAGCTCGAGGCCGAGGGCACGCCGGGCGGGCACTGCTTCATGCTCGAGCATCCGGACACCGCCGCCGCGCGGGTGGGCGGCTGGCTGTCGCGCAACGTCAGCGGGGGCTGACGCCGGGCCGATTCCGCAATTTGCGCGACTGCGGGACGGTCATGGCGCTGTCATATTCGGCACCGACAATCGCGCGCCGCCTGTCCACCCGCACCCGGATTCCGCCATGCCGTCATCGCTTCCGTTATCCCGTCGCCGCGTTCTCCAGGGAACGGCGGCCGGCCTCTCCTACGTCGCGCTGGGCCAGGCGCTCACCGGTTGCGGCAGCGACGGCGGCATGGACACCGGCACCGGTGGCGGCGACGGGCCGTCGCTGGCGCGGCTGGGCCCGCTGCAGGCGCCCGACGGCAACGGCCTGATGCTGCCCGAGGGCTTCACGGCCACCGCCATCGCCGAGGCCAACCGCCTGGTGCCCAACACCAACCTCCTCTGGCACACGGACCCGGATGGCGGCGCCACCTACGCCACCGAGGACGGTGGCTGGGTCTACGTCTGCAACCGCGAGTTCCTGCCCGGCGGCGTCAACGCGCTGCGCTTCAACGCCGCCGGCGAAATCGTCGACGGCTACAACATCCTGTCCGGCGCGCGCAGCCGCATCAACTGCGCCGGCGGCATCACGCCGTGGAACACCTGGCTCTCGGGCGAGGAGTACGGTCTCGGCAATATCTGGGAATGCGACCCCTTCGGGCAGGAGAGCGCTACCCGCCTGCGCGCGCTGGGCACCTTCTCGCACGAGGCCGCGGCGGTCGATCCGGCCACCAACATCGTCTACGAGACCGAGGACGAGGGCGACGGCCGCTTCTACCGCTTCGTGCCGGACACGCCCAACGTCGGCGGCCGCCCCGATCTCACCATCGGTCGCCTGCAGGTCATGCAGGTGCTCATCGATGCCGAGACGCTGGATTCCGACGACCGCGCCGTGACCTCCGTACCCTTCGCGGTCGAGTGGCTGGACGTGCCCAACCCCAACCCCGTGCTCGGCGGCGTGCTCACCGGTACCGCCACCCGCCTGCAGGTGCCCGAGTCCACCGCCTTCGACGGCGGCGAGGGCATCTGGTACCACAACGGCCAGATCTACTTCGCGACCAAGGGCGACCGGCGCATCTGGGCCCACGACATCGCCGACGGCACCGTGCGCGTCATCTACGACGACAACTGGTTCGAGGATCCCATCCTCGATTCCGTCGACAACATCGTGGTCACCCCCGGCGGGGATGTCGTCGTGGTCGAGGACAAGTCCGGCGAGCAGGACGTCGTCGCCATCCGCCCGAACGGCGAGCTGGTGCACTTGCTGCGGCTGACCGGCCACGAGGCGAGCGAGCTCACCGGACCCGCGTTCTCGCCGGACGGTCGGCACTTCTTCGTCAACTCGCAGCGCGGGCCGAATGCCGGCGGGCCAGGGCTGGGCGGCGTGACCTTCCAGATTTCCGGGCCCTGGTTCGGGTAAGCCGTAGATCGGGGCGCCTGCAGGCGAAGATCGGGGACAGTATACTTATTTTATCCAGGCGAGAGGCAAGGCCGCTGACTCTGGCGCGATAAAATAAGTATACTGTCCCCGGTGCGCGCGCTGTCCCGATTGCGTGCGATTCCGCGTTTCCGCCGTCGCCGTCAGGCCCCTCGCCGGAACAGCCGCCGCAACCGCCCGGGCCCGTAGCCGTGCACGCGCTTGAAGGCCTTCCGGAACGCGGCCTCGGTCTGGTAGCCGACTTCCTCCATCACGCCGGCGACGCTGGCGCGCGGGTCGCGCAGCATGCGTTCGGCCTGGACCATGCGCCAGCGCGTCAGGTAGTCGATGGGCGGCGTGCCCAGCACTTCGTTGAAACGCTGCGCGAAGACGCTGCGCGACATCGCCGCCTCGCCGGCCAGGCGTTCGAGGGTCCAGCTCTCGCCGGGGTGCTGGTGCATGGCATCGAGGGCGCGGCGCAGCCGCGGATCGGCGAGTGCGGCGATCAGGCCGCGCTGCTCGGCGCCGGAGAAGAAGACGTGGTGGCGCACCACCATGACGAAGAGGGTGTCGGCGAGCCGGTCCAGCACCGGGGCGTGCCCGGGGTCGTGGGTCTCGACCTCGATGAGCATGAGGCGCGACAGGTGCCGGAGACGGTCGCCGGCGTCGTCGGCACGGATGACGATGATGTCGGGCAGGGCATCGAGAATGGGGTTGCGCCGCCCGGTATCGAAGTCGAAGTGCCCGCACAGCATGCTGGTGGCGGGCGCGTCCGGGTCGTGGGCCTGGCGCATCCCGCGGTCGTCCGGCGTCCGGTCGTCCGGTCGCAGCACGTGCCAGGCATCGTGCGGCAGGACGACCAGGTCGCCCGCGGACAGCGGAATCGGCGCGTGCTCGCGGGTGTGCACCCAGCACGAACCGTTGCCGATGAGGTGGAAGCCGGCATTGCCGTCGCCGGCGGTCCCGAACTGGTAGTCACCGCAGACCGAGGGGTGCTCGTAGATGCCGGCGCGCAGGTTGTAGGCGCGCAGGACGGTCGACAGCAGGTCCTCGACGGGTTGCTTCTCGGCCACGGGCGGGCTCCGCTGCAGGGGATGAGCGGAGCATAGCGGCGCCGGCGAGGGTCGGGGCCCGATCCGGACGTTCGGACATGGAATGCGGCCGCCAGCGCACTGTGGCATCCGGTGGCGCTCGTCTAACGTATGCACTCCCATGACCGGAGATCGCCGTGCCCCTGCTCCGCAAGCTGCAGCATCTGCTCGATGCCACGCGTGTCGCCGATTTCCTGGCGCCGCTCCTGATCCGGCTCTACCTGGTGCCGGTGTTCTGGCTGGCCGGGACCAACAAGCTCGACGGGCTGGGGCCGTCCGCCAACACCGTGGCGTGGTTCGGCAATCCCGAGTGGGGACTGGGGCTGCCCATGCCCTGGCTGATGGCGCTGCTGGCCGCTTGGACCGAGGTGCTCGGCGCGGTGGCGCTGCTGCTGGGCGCGGCCGTGCGCTGGATGGCGGTGCCGCTGATGGCGGTGATGGCGGTGGCGGCGTTCGCGGTGCACTGGGAGAACGGCTGGCAGGCGGTGGCCGATCCGACGCTGTGCTTCGCGGGCTGCGCGGATGCCGAGGACGCCCGCCAGCGCCTCTCGGTGGCGCGCGAAATCCTGCGCGAGCACGGCGACTATGCATGGCTCACCGGGCAAGGCAGTATCGTGGTCAGCAACAACGGGATCGAGTGGGCGGCGACCTACTTCCTGATGCTGCTGAGCCTGTTCTTTACCGGGGGTGGCCGCTGGCTGAGCGTGGACGACCACGCACGCCGGTGGCTGATGCGAAGCGATTCCAACTAGAGCTGCGGCAGCAGCCGTTCGTGAAGCAGTCCACCTTTCGATTGTCGTGACCACAGGAGTTCGACCATGAAGACCAAGCAGCAGTCCCGTCTCTCCGCGTTCGCCGCCACCGTCGGCGGCGCGGCCTTCCTCGCCAGCACCGCAGCCGCGGCCGGCACCACCTTCCAGTCCAGCGATCTGGGCAGCGGCTATCAGAACGGCCAGGCGCCGATCCAGCTTGCCGGCGGCCACGGCAAGGACGGCGAAGGCAAGTGCGGTGAGGGCAAGTGTGGCGGCGAAGGCCACGAGAAGGATGCCGAGGGCAAGTGCGGTGAAGGCAAGTGCGGCGAGTCCAAGGGCTCGGAAGGCAAGTGCGGCGAGGGCAAGTGCGGTAGCTGATGCCCACCGGCACGCATCGCGCCTCCGTGCAGGGCACGGGGGTGGGTCTGCGGCGGGCCCTGATGGGCCCGCTCGCGGATGATCACGAGCACCCGCCGGCCTTCCTCGAGGTCGCGCCCGAGAACTGGATGGGCGTGGGCGGTGCACTGGGGAGGCGCTTCCGCGCCTTCAGCGAGCGCTTCGCCTTCGTGACGCACGGCCTGTCGCTGGACATCGGCGGCCCGGCACCGCTCGACGAGGACCACGTCCGCGGCATCCGCGACTTCCTGGACGCGCACGGCATCGCCGACTACACCGAGCATCTCTCGTACACCGGTGACCACGGTCATCTCTACGACCTGATGCCGATCCCCTTCACCGAGGAGGCGGTCGAGTATGTCGCCGGCCGCGTCCGGCGCGTGCAGGCGATCCTGGACCGGCGCATCGCGCTGGAGAACGTTTCGTACTACGCGTCGCCGGGCGCGCGCATGAGCGAGTCCGCCTTCATCAACGCGGTCATCGAGCGCGCCGACTGCGATCTGCTGCTGGACGTGAACAACGTCTTCGTCAACAGCATCAACGCCGGCTACGACGCACGCGCCTTCATCGACAGCCTGCCGCTGGCGCGCGTCCGCTACCTGCACGTGGCCGGGCACTGGACCGAGCCGGACGATCTGCGCATCGATACCCACGGTGCGCCGGTGTGCGACGACGTCTTCGCGCTGCTCGATTACACCTATCAGTGTCTGGGTCCGGTTCCCACGCTGCTGGAGCGCGACTTCAACATCCCGCCGTGGCCCGAACTGCGCGCCGAGATGGATGCCATCGAGGCACGCCGCAGCGCCGCCGGGGCAGTCGGCACACGGCATTCCGCGCCGGCCGTCTGAGCCCGCGCCACCGTCCATCCGCGGCCGTGTACCATTCCATTGAACAGGGTTGATTTGTGCGCCGCACCACGCTAATCTGCCATCAATCGATGTCACTATTACGTGGAGCCGAACATGTCGACCAGTGTCATGCCGCAGCGCCGCGATCTCGCGTTCTCGCTGCCGGCCGATCGCATCAACGACTGGAACGGTGGCAGTGTCCACTTCTCCCAGTTCATGAACACGCTGTCGATCTTCTTCCCGGAAGGCGAGCGCATGTTCATCGACGCCGTGCGGGCCTATCGGGACCGCATCACCGAGCCCGAGCTGAAGGCCGCCGTGACGGCCTTCATCGGCCAGGAGGCGATGCACGGGCGCGAGCACGACGAGTACAACGAGGCGCTGTACGCAGCGGTGCCGCAGGCGCGCGACATGGAGCGCACCGTCAGCCGTCTGCTCGACTCCCTCAAGAAGCGCACGCCCGCGGCGTGGCGGCTCTCGGCGACCATCGCGCTGGAGCACTACACCGCCATCATGGCGGACGGCCTGCTGAAGGATCCGCGCATCCTCGAGAACGCCCAGCCGCAGTTCGCCAGGATCTGGAACTGGCATGCCCTCGAGGAGACCGAGCACAAGGCGGTGGCCTTCGATGTCTGGGACCGCGTCATGGGACGCGGGCCGCAGGCCTATGCGCTGCGCGCCTTCGGCATGCTGGCGGCCACCGCCATCTTCTGGCCGCTGGTGGCGAACTTCTACCTGCGCATCCTGCGCGCCGAGGGCAAGCTGACCGACGTCAAGGGCTGGCGCACGCTGTTCCGCTTCACCTTCGGCGAGGTCGGCCATCTGCGCAAGCTGGTGCTGCCCTGGGCGGAGTACTTCCGCCCCGGCTTCCATCCGTGGGATCAGGACAACAGCCACTACCTCGAGCAGATCGAGGCGCTGGTCGCCGAGGTCGAGAAGCCGCGCACGCGCGCGACTGCCGCCGCCGCGGCCTGATCGCGGGCGTCGTCGCATCCGGGCGTGCCGCCGGCGACGGCGGCGCGCGCCGGTGCGGGACGGCGTTGTGAGCGGTTTCCAGGATCTGCAGCGCGCCTTCGCCGCGCACGTGCGCGCCCCGGAGGCGCATCCGCGGCCGGACGATGTGCCGGAGCGCCGCATGCGGGTCTACAACGAGCTCGTCTTCCGCACCAACGAAGGGCTCGTCGGCAACGCCTTCCCGGTGCTGCGCAGCATCCTCGATACCCGGCGCTGGGAAGATCTGGTGCGCGCCTTCCTGCGCTACCACGCCAGCGGCACGCCGCTGTTCCAGGAAGTGGCGGGCGAGCTGGTCGCCTTCCTCGAGGCGGGCGAGCATCTGCCCGACGGGCTCCCGCCCTTCGCGGCCGAGCTGGCGCACTACGAATGGGTGGAGCTGGCGCTGGCAGTGGACCCGGCGGAGGCCGACCCCGGTCACGCCGATCCCAATGGCGATCTGCTGGCGGGCGTGCCGGTGCTCTCTCCGCTTGCCTGGCCGCTGGCCTACCGCTTTCCCGTGCATCGCATCGCGCCGGAATCGCAGCCCGATGCGCCGCCTGGGCAGCCCACCTGGCTGGTGGTGCACCGCAATCGGCACGACGCGGTCCGATTCACCGAGCTCAACGCCCTGTCGGCGCGGCTGATCGCGCTGATCGCGGCCGAGCCGGCCGCCGGCGGGACGCTGCTCGATCGCATCGCCGCCGAGTCCGGCGCCGACCCGGCGGCACTGCGCGCCGAGGGCGCGCGGCAGATGCAAAACTGGCGCGAATCCGACATCCTGATAGGCACCAGGCACACCTGAACCCCGCGACGCGGGCAGGGAGACGCATGAGCACAGCGAGGCGCAGCGCATCGCACGGCACCATCCGGCGGGCGATCATCGCGCTCCTGTGCGCGGCCGGTGGCGGCGTTGCGGCACCGGCCGCGGCGCTGACGCACTGCGAGGTCGCCGAGATCCGCTGGATCGCCACCGGCCAGAACTTCGATCCCAGCCAGACCCACACGCCCGGCGGCGCCGCGCGCCCGGTGTCGGAGGATCGCGCCGAAGTGCACTGGTGGCCGCAGGTCCGTCAGGCGCAACTGCGCTGGGAGGTGCGCACGCACTACCCGTTCTCCGCCACCTTCCGCTACCTGGAGCAGCTCACCGCCGACGGTGGCGTGGTCACCGGCCGCGACGGTTTCCGCTCCGCCGAGGGCGCCGTGTCGCCGGCTCGGCGCGCGGTGCGCTTTTCGGATCTGTGGCTCCGGGTGCCGCTCTTCTGGCCCGGGCGCAGTGCCGGCAGCAGCCGGGAGATCAGTCTGGCCGGCACGCGCTGGACACTGTCGGTGGCGCGCGACCAGACCAGTGATGCCGCCGGTGGCGTGCCGCTGGTGGCGAGCGCACGGCAGCACGACTGGCCGCGGGGCGACGTGCCGCACGAGATCGCCTACAGCGGCTGGCGCGAGGTGGCGGGCCTGAGCATGCCGACGCGCATCGAGCAGCGGCTGGGCGGTCAGCTGCTGCGCCGCGAGCGCCTCACCGACATCGCCGTCACGCCGGTCGAGACGGTCGATCCCGACTGCGCGCCGCCGGCGCGTCCGAAGAGCGCCGAGGCGCCGGTCTGGATCCGCGCCGCGGGACACTGGGTCACGCGACGGCTCGCCATGGGCGCCGGTGCCGATCGCGACCAGACCGGCAACGTCGCGTTCGAGGAGCGTGCCGACGGGATCTTCCATGTCGTGGGCGGCAGCCACCACGCGCTGGTGGTGGTCGACGATCGGGGCCTGACCCTGGTCGACGCGCCGCTGCACCCGGCGCGCAGCGAGACCCTGCTGCGCATGCTCGACGAGCGCTGGCCGGATCGTCCGCTGCGCCGCGTCGTCGTCACCCATCACCACAGCGACCACAGCGGCGGTCTGATGCCGTTGCTGCGCACCGGCGCCGAGCTGGTGGTCGGGCGCGAGGCCGAAGGCTTCTTCCGCGATGTGATCGCGCGCGGACGCGATGTCGGCGACGTCGCCGTGCGCACCGTCAGCGGGCGGGAGCGCATCGCCACCGACGCGCGCGCGCTCACCGTCATCAATGTGCCCAACGATCACGCCGCCGGCATGCTGGCGGTGCGGGTCGACGATGCGGCGCTGACCTTCGTCGCCGATCTCTATTCGCCCGGACGCGAGGCGCAGAGTCCGCAGCTGGCTCGCCAGTTCTACAGCGCACTGAGCTGGCACGGGCTCGCCAGCGGCGACCTGATCGGCTCCCACGGCAGCGGCACGCAGCCGATGGGTGCGCTGCGCGCCTATCTCGCCGAGCAGTTTCCCGACTGGATGGTGCCCGCGCCGGATGGCACCGGGCCGGACGCGCGCACCGCCGATCCGGACGGTCCGTCGTAGACCGCGCGCCGGTCGCGGTCGATACTGACCGCGTCCGCTGTCCCCGATGTGTCCCGCCATGCACCGGGCGGCGCGCGAGACCGTCTAGGATGGGGTCCGCCGCCAGCCCGCAGGAGCCGCCGTGGCCCGCAATCGCCTGTTCGTCGTCGCGCTGATCGCTGCCGCGCTGGTGGCCTTCTTCGCGTTCGACCTCGACCGCTTCCTCAGCTTCGAGGTCCTGAAGGCCGCGCGCGGCGACGTGGTCGCGATGCGCGACGCCTTCCCGGTGCTGTTCTCGCTCGGCTTCTTCGCGGTCTACGTCGGCGTCACGGCGCTCTCGCTGCCGGGCGCGGCGGTCATGACCCTGGCGGGCGGCGCGATCTTCGGGCTGGGCTGGGGGCTGGTGCTGGTCAGCTTCGCCTCGACCATCGGCGCCACCGCCGCTTTCGTCATCGCCCGCTTCGTCGCGCGCGATGCGGTGCAGAAGCGCTATCGGCAGCGGCTGGCGACCATCAACAAGGGGGTCGAGCGGGAAGGTGGCTTCTATCTCTTCACGCTGCGGCTGGTGCCGGTCTTTCCCTTCTTCCTGATCAACATCGTCATGGCGCTGACGCCGATGCGGACGCGGACCTTCTACTGGGTCTCGCAGCTCGGCATGCTGCCCGGCACGGCGGTCTACGTGAACGCCGGCACGCAGCTCGGCCAGCTCGACGGCGTCGGCGGCATCCTGTCGCCGGGCCTGATCGGTTCCTTCGTGCTGCTCGGGCTGTTCCCGCTGATCGCCAAGAAGATCGTCGATATCGTCAAGGCGCGGCGGGTCTACCGGCAGTACTCCCGCCCGAAGACCTTCGATCGCAACCTCATCGTCATCGGCGGCGGCAGCGCCGGGCTGGTGTCCGCCTACATCGCCGCCGCGGTCAGGGCCGAGGTCACGCTGGTCGAGAAGGGTGCACTGGGCGGTGACTGCCTGAACACCGGCTGCGTGCCCTCCAAGGCGTTGATCCGCACGGCGCGTCTGCTCGCCGACGCGCGGCGCAGCGCCGAGCTGGGCGTGCGCCGGCTGCACGCCGAGTTCGATCTGCCCGACGCCATGGCGCGCGTGCAGCGGGTCATCGAGGCGATCGAGCCGCACGACTCGGTGGAGCGCTATACCGGGCTGGGGGTGGATGTCGCGCTCGGCACCGCCCGCCTCATCGACCCGTGGACGGTGGACATCGCGCGCAACGACGGCAGCCGGCAGCGGCTGACCGCGCGCCACATCGTGCTGGCCACCGGCGCCGAGCCCTTCGTGCCGCCGATCCCGGGCATCGAGCAGGTCGAGGCGCTGACCTCGGACACGCTCTGGCAGTTGCGCGAGCTGCCCGAGCGGCTGGTGGTGCTGGGCGGCGGACCCATCGGCTGCGAGATGGCGCAGACCTTCCAGCGCCTCGGCAGCCGCGTGACCCAGGTCGAGATGGCGCCGCGCCTGCTGCCGCGCGAGGACCCGGAGTTCGGCGAAATGATCGCCACGCGCTTCGCCGGGGAGGGCGTCGACGTCCGGCTGCGGACGCAGGCGCGGGAAGTCGTGGTGACCGACGGGCAGCCCGAACTGATCGTCGCGCAGGCCGACGGCAGCGAGGATCGCATCGCCTTCGACCGCATCCTGGTCGCGGTCGGCCGTGCCGCACGGCTGGAGGGCTACGGTCTGGAGACGCTGGGCATCGCCACCAACCGGACCATCGAGGTGGACGACTACCTGCGCACCAGCATTCCCAACATCTTCGCGGTCGGCGATGTCGCCGGGCCCTACCAGTTCACCCACGTCGGCGCGCACATGGCGTGGTTCGCCACCGTCAACGCGCTGTTCGGCAGCCTCAAGAAGTTCCGCGTCGACTATTCGGTGGTGCCGTGGGCCACCTTCACCGACCCGGAAGTCGCGCGCGTCGGGCTGTCCGAGACCGAGGCCCGCGAGCAGGGCGTGGACGTCGAGGTGACCACCTACGGCATCGACGACCTCGATCGCGCCATCGCCGACAGCGATGCCCACGGGCTGGTGAAGGTCCTGACGCGCCGCGGCAGCGACCGCATTCTCGGCGTGACCATCGCCGGACCGCACGCCGGCGAGCTCATCGCCGAGTACGTGCTGGCCATGAAGCACGGGATCGGTCTGAACAAGATCCTCGGCACCATCCACATCTATCCCACCCTGGCCGAGGCCAACAAGTTCGCCGCGGGACAGTGGAAGCAGGCGCACAAGCCGGAAGCGGCGCTGCGCTGGCTGCAGCGCTTCCATCGCTGGATGCGGCGCTAGCGTCCGGATGCCCTGTCCGCGCCATCCCGCCGGCGGGTATCGAGGTCTGCCACCGTATGCGCCGCAAGATGCTCGCCCGGTTCGTCCGTCGATCAGAACGGGCGACTGAGCAAGCCGGCGGCGGGAAAGTAGCGGGTCGAGCGCTTGGTGGCGTTCTGCTGCAGCACCCCGTCCGGAGACGTGATCAGCTGGTAGCTGTTGCGGATGGGCGGCCGGCCGGCGTGCGCCACCGCGGCGGGCGCGAGGACCGCGACATTGCAGTGCGCGACCGTCGGGCGCGGCGGCACGCGCGCAGCGGGGTAGCGGATCGCCTGCGCACCGGCCGCTCTGGCGCGCGTCCCGAACCGTCGCGACGCCGCCCAGCTGTCCGGGTCCACCAGCGGCCGCCAGTCGGCTTCCGCCACCCGTGTCAGATCGATGCCCTTGGCGGTGCGTACCGGAATGTCGACGACGTTCACGCTGCGTCGGATCGGTCATGCCGGCGGTGCTTCCATGGCCTCGAGGAACTTGAAGGCGTAGAACGCCATTTCGCACTCGAGGGCCTCGATGGATTCGCTGAGGTAGAGGATCCCGCGCTCCCTGCTGGACCCGAAGCGGCTGCCGTAGGGCAGGGGCGGGTAGCGGAACGGCGAGCGGAGCAGCCAGTCGAGGCCGCGCGCGTCGTCCGGGATGCGTGGCTTGTTTGCCTCCAGCAGCTCTTCCAGGCGCAGCTGCTCCGCCTCGGTGTCGACGTACTGGCTGGTCGCGATATGGCTCTGCGACTCGACGTAGCGGTGCGCCCGCGCGGAGACGGTTGCGCGCGCTTCCTCGATCGGCATCAGATCTTGGCGCGCATGGTGTCGAGGTACTGCCCCACGCGGATCAGGCCCTCCACCGAGGTCAGCATCTCGACCGGGCATTCGCCGAGATCGCGGTTCTTCGTGCGCAGCCAGTGCTGCATGTTGCCGCTGTCCCCGGAAGTCATCGCCGACAGTGAGCGCGCGATGCGCACCAGGTGCAGACCCAGCTCCATCTGCTTGCCCTCGAGGCGCGCATTCGGCCGCGAGAACCTGGCCCGGCCGACGCCGACCACGGCACCGAGCTCGGTCAGCGTGAGCCCGAGCTCACCGGCAGCCCGGCGCGCAGCCTTGGCGACCAGCTGATGGTCGTCGACGGAAAGCGGGTGCGTGGCGTGTTCCATGCGGTCCTCGCATGTGCGTTTACGCACACTATAGGCAATAATGTGCATAAACGCACTCATCGGCGCGTCCGTGGGCAAGGTGTCACGACGCTGTTGCCCGACGGTGCATGCGCTGCGCGCGCTCCACTGCGCGCGGCAGCGGAGCGTCGACCGATGCGATGCCGGTCTTCAGCCGCCCAGCATTGCGACCGCTGCCGACACCACGCCCGCCAGCGATTCGCCGGCCACGAGGCCGGCGGCTGCGGCCACCAGGAAGCGCGCCGACCAGCGTGGCGCCAGACGGTTCGCGCCGGCCGCGAGCACGGCGCCGAGACACAGTCCGAACGCGATCCAGGCGGGGATGACGAAGGCCAGGCCGACGGCGCTGGCGCTCGGCGCGCAGCGTGCCCAGCGCGCCGGCGCGCGGTGCTGCCAGAGCGCCAGCGCGAGGCCCGACAGGGCACCGACGGCGGTAGCCGGCACGCTCAGCGCGGGCAGCGCCGCGAAGCCCTGCGCCATCACTTCCGCGACCGCCTTCCAGGTGGCCACGGCCGGCGCCGGCCACTCCGGCGTCAGCAGCGTGGCGGCCGGATCCGGCACCAGCACGAGATAGGCCAGGCTGCCGGCGATGCTGCCCACCAGCACCCCCACGAGCTGCGCCGCGAACAGTGGCGCCGGTTGTGCGCCGAGCAGCTGACCGGCGCGCAGGTCGTTGAGCAGATCGGCGGTCTGACCGGCCGCGCCACCGGTGACGTTGGCGCCCATCAGGTTGGGCGTGGTGGTGCCCGGCGCGACCGCGCCGACGCCGAGCTGCGCGATCTTGCCGAGTGCGCCGATGGGCGGGATGCCGGTCTCGCCGACCACCCGTGCCGCGACGGTGGCCAGGCCCGCCGCCAGAACCACCGCGGCGACAGCCGCCAGCACGGGGATGTCGAAGAGCGTCACCTGCAGCACCACCACCAGCGCCACCGCGGCCACCACCGCGGGCAGGTAGATCGCCAGCGGCAGCGGGAAGGGCGTCGGTTCGCATAGCGCGCCGTCTCTAGCCGGCGCGCTGCGGCCCAGCCACAGGCTCGCCAGCGCGCCCACCGTCATCAGTGCCACACCCGGCCAGATCAGCCACTCGACCAGGGGGCCGAACCAGATGCCACCGGCCTCGCCGGGCGCGACGAGGCCGCGGGCCAGCAGCCACGGCGCCAGTCCCAGCCAGGCGATCAGCGCGCCGAGCAGCAGTGACAGCCCCGAGCGCAGCCCGATGATGGCGCCGAAGCCCACCATGAGCAGGGAGCCGTCCAGGGCGATGCCGAGCTGCTTGAATCCCACCGAAGGCAGCGCCTTGCCACCGAGCGGCAGGCTGCCCGGCAGCGCGGCGCGCAGGGTCGCGCCGCTGAGTTCGGCGAGCAGCTTGACGCCGCCGGCGACCCCGGCCGCACCGGCCAGCCAGCGCAGGCGACGGCTCGCCTCGGCACTGTCGCCGTGGATGCTCGACAGCGTTTCGGCGGCCGCGGTGCCGGCCGGATAGGGCAGCCGCCCCGCGGCAATGAATCGACCGTGCAGCAGCGCCGCGATGGCCAGCCCCAGCACGCTGACCGCGAATACCCACGCCACCAGCAGCGCGCCTTCCGGCACCGGTCCGCCGAGCAGCGCCAGCGCCGGTATCGGCGCCACCAGACCGCCCGAGATGATCGAGGCCGCCGACGAGGCGGTGGTCTGGTTGACGAGATTCTCCGGCAGGCCCCACGCCCGTGTGCCGAGCAGATCGTGCATCAGCCGCCAGAAGGCCACGCCCAGCAGCGCGCCGGCGATCGACATGTTGAAGGACCAGCCGATCTTGAGGCCGCTGTAGATGTTGCACGGCGTCAGCAGCGCGCCGATCACCGCACCGGTGAGCAGGGCGCGCGCGGTCAGCGCGGTCGCGGGGTGGGTCGTCGCCGCCATCGGCGCAGTGTACGTGCGCGGCCGGTTTCAACCGCGGACAAAAGGAGAACCACAGATTTCACGGATTCAGGGGATTTTTGCTGGTGGCGCTGACTCCGTCAGCGCACACCGGAACCGGAAAGGAATCTGTGGAAATCTGTGTAATCTGTGGTTGTTCTTGCCTTTGAATCTGCGCTTCCAGGTTCCAGAGCGCCGGTTCAGGCGTTCTGCAGCCGCCCGTCCACCAGCCGCAGCACGCGGTCGGCGCGCGGCAGCGCGGCCGGATCGTGCGCCAGCAGGAGCGCGCTGCGGCCGGCGAGCCAGGCGTCGAGGCGGGCGAACAGGGTGGTGCGCGTGTCGGCGTCGAGGCCGGTGGCGGGCTCGTCGAGCACGACCAGATCGGGGTCGCGCAGCAGCACGCGCGCCAGGGCGAGGCGGCGGGCCTGGCCGCCGGACAGGCGCGCGCCGTGCTCGCCGACCCAGGTGCCGAGCCCCTCCGGGAGCGCCGCGACCACATCGTCCAGCACCGCGGTGTGCAGCGCCGCCCACAGGGCGGCATCGTCCGCTCCCGGGGCGCCCAGCCGCAGGTTGTCGGCCACCGAGGCGGCGAAGATCTCGCTGTGCTGGGTAAGCACGCCGCAGCGCCGCCGCCAGTGCGCCGGATGGACGCGGTCCGCCGCGCAGCCCAGCACGGTCATGGCGCCCGCCTCCGCGGGGTAGAGGCCGCCGATCAGCTGCAGCAGCGTCGACTTGCCGCAGCCGGATGCGCCGACGATGGCGACGCGCTCGCCGCGTACGATGGCGAAGGTGATGTCCGCGAGCGCCGGTCGCGGGTGATGCGGATAGCGGACCGTCACGCCGTCGAGGCGCAGCGCATGATCGTGTGCGCCGCACGCGGTGGCGGTCGCTTCCGGCGTGGCCTCCAGCGGGCCGTCGAGCAGCGCGTTGAGTCGGCTGGCCGCGGTCTGGGTCTCGCCGAGCCGGTACAGCGCCTGCGGCAGGCCGGGGAGGATCTCGGCGCAGCCGAGGATGGCGAGCGCGGCCATCACGCTGATGGCGGCACCCATGCCGCCATCGATGACGGTCAGGCCGAGCAGCAGGGCGCCGATGCCCGCAAGCTGCACGGTGGTCGCGGATATCGCCTCCAGCGCCGCGAGGCGGTGCGCCCGCTGCCGCTGAGCGCCGGCCAGGGCGGCGTTGCGCGCCGCGGTGCGCGCGGCGTGCCGGTGCAGCGTGCCCGCGGCGCGCAGCTCGGCGAGGCCGCTCATCCCTTCCAGGATGCGGACGTGCAGCCACTCGGCGCGCGTGCGCAGGGCGCGGCCCGGGCGCATGCCGGCGCGCAGCGCGAGCAGGCACAGCAGCGCCGTGACGCTGGCGAGCGTCGCCACCGGCAGCAGCATCCAGGGTGTCGCCAGCCATGACAGCGCCGCCGCCAGCAGGGCCAGCAGCAGCAGCGCGACCAGCAGCGGGCTCAGTACCCGCAGCAGGAGGTTGTCGATGGCATCGACATCGCTGGTCAGGCGGTCGAGCGCGACGCTGTCGCGCAGTCCTGCCAGTGTCGCGGCCGGCCGCCGCGCCAGGCGCGCGAATACGGCGGTACGCAGCGCCGCGAGCAGATCCAGCGTCACGGCGTGCTGGCGCAGCCGCTCGAAGTAGCGCGCCACCGTGCGCGACAGCGCGAAGAAGCGGATGCCGCTGCCCGGCAGGAAGATGTCGAAGACCACCCGACTGCCCGCTGCCCACGCCAGCGCCGTGATGCCGGTGGCGGTGATGAACCAGCCGGACAGGCCCAGCAGCGCCACTGCGGAGACCACGGTCGCCAGCAGCAGCAGCGCTCCGGTGACGGCGGCGCCGCGGCGACCGCGCAGCAGCGCCGCGTAGGGGAGCAGGGCGCGCAGCGGGCGCGTCATGACGGCTCGGCCATGTCGATCACCGTGTCCGCGATGCCGCGCAGGGCGGGATCGTGTCCGGCCACGACCAGGCTGCGCCCGTCCGCGCACAGGCGCCGCATGGCGGCGAGCACCGGCGCCGCGGCATCGGCATCGAGCCCGGTCGTGGGTTCATCGAGCAGTACCACCGGCGCCTGCGACAGCCACGCGCGCGCCAGCGCCACGCGCTGGGCCTGACCGCCCGACAGACCCAGTCCGCGCTCGCCCAGCCGGGTATCGAGTCCGTCGGGAAGCGCCTCTGCGAACGAGAGCACGCCGCAGTTGCGCGCGGCCTCGGCGATGGCCGCACGGTCGGCGTCATCCCTTCCCAGCGCGATGTTGCGCGCGATGCTGCCGTGCGCGAGGAAGGGGCGCTGGCCGAGCCACGCAACGGCCCCGGGGATGCCCGGCGCTTCGCCGTTGACGCGCACCTCGCCGGCATCGACGGGCAGATGCCCGGCGATGGTGTGCAGCACGGTGGTCTTGCCGCAGCCGCTGGGGCCCCAGAGCAGCACCAGCTCGCCCGGCCGCACGTCCAGCGAGAATGCCTGCAGGATGGTTCGATCATCGCGTGCGACGCGGATTGCCTGCAGGATGACGTTGCCGGGGTCGCGTGCATGCGCATCCGTGGCATCGGGCATCGCCGGCAGCGCGAAGAGCGGTGCCAGCTGCTCCGCGGCGCCGAGGGCGGCGGCGCGGTCGTGATAGTGCGTGGCGAGCTGCCGCAGTGGCACGAAGAACTCCGGCGCCAGCAGCAGCACGCACAGGCCGCGGTACACGGTGAGATCGTCGGCCGGGCCGAATGCGAGGTAGCCCAGCAGGCCCATGCCGACGTAGATCGCCACCGCGGCCACGGCTACTGCGGCGAAGAATTCGAGCACGGCGGATGACAGGAAGGCGACCCGCAGCACGCGCATGGCATCGTCGCGCAGCTGCTCCGCGAAGCCGCGCACGCGCACGGTGGCTTCGCGCTCGGCATTGAACAGGCGGATGCTCAGCAGGCCGCGGACATGGTCGGCGAATACCGCCGCGGCGCGCGCGCGCCGGGTTTCGAAGCGTGCGCTGAGGCGCGCCGCGCCCCATCCCACCAGTGCCATGAACAGCGGGATCAGCGGCGCGGACAGCAGCAGCAGCAGACCCGCCAGCCAGTCGTGCAGCAGCGCGGTGACGCCGATCAGCGCGGGCACGACGAGCGCGAGTATGCGCTGCGGGAGGTAGTGCGCGATGTAGGGTGTCAGCGCATCCACCGCGTGCAGCGCGCGGCTGGCCAGATCGGCGCGGTGCCAGCCGTCGAGCCGGGCGGGTCCCGCAGCGTGAAGACGGTCGAGCAGATCGTCGCGGATGGCGCGGCAGCGGTCGGTGGCCGCGGTCGACGCCGCACGCCCCTGGACGTATTGCGCAGCGCCCCGCGTCAGCACCACGGCGACGAGGGCCAGCGCCGCGGGGAGCAGGTCCGCGATCGACGGTGCTCCCGTCACCGCCCGGTGGACGATCCAGGCGAGCAGCATCGCCTGGCCGATCACGGCGACGCCGACCAGTATCCCGGCCAGCACGGCGGTCGCCGGGGCGCGCCCGCCGTGCTGCCTCAGCCAGGTGGTGGCCGCCGCGCCGGTGCCGTCAGTAATGGCTGCTACCGGACACCTTGCCGCGGAACACCCAGTAGTTCCAGGCCGTGTAGGCGAGGATCACCGGGATGAGGAACAGCATGCCGATGAGCAGGAAGAGCTGCGAGGCGGGCGCCGATGCGGCATCCCACAGCGTGTGGTCGGGCGGCACGATATAGGGCCACTTGCTGGCCAGTAGGCCGAGGTAGGTGAAGCCGAAGATGCCGAGGGCGGCGATGAAGGGCAGATACTCGTGCTTCTTCTGCACGGCGCGCCACAGCTGCCACGCCAGGAAGGCCGCCACCAGCGGCAGCAGCCAGATGGGCGTGAAACCGGAGAACCAGCGCTGGCGCACGTACTCGTCGGTGATCGGCGTCCAGATGCTGACGATCAGGAAGACGGCCATGAGCGCGGCCAGCAGCAGCGGCGTGACCCGGTAGGCCCACTGCTGCAGCGCGCCGGTGGTCTTCATGATGGTCCAGGTGCTGCCCAGCAGCGCGTAGCCGACCACCAGGCCCAGACCCGTAAGCACCGTGAAGGGGCTCAGCCAGTCCAGCGGTCCGCCGACATAGGCGAAGTCCTCGACCGCGAAACCCTGGATATAGGTGCCCACGACCGCACCCTGTGCGAAGGCGGCCACCGTCGAGCCACCCGCGAAGGCGGCATTCCACCAGTTGCGGCGCCGCTTCGACTTGAATCGGAACTCGAAGGCGATGCCGCGGAAGATGAGGCCGGCCAGCATCAGGAAGACGCCGATGTAGAGCGCCGGCAGGAACACCGAGTAGACCAGCGGGAAGGCGCCCAGCAGACCGGCGCCGCCGAGGATCAGCCAGGTCTCGTTGCCGTCCCAGACCGGGGCCACCGACTGCATCATCGTGTCCCGTGCGGCGTCGTCCGGCGCGAACGGAAAGAGGATGCCGACGCCGAGATCGAATCCGTCCATCAGCACGTACATCATGATGCCAACGGCGATGATGACGGCCCAGATGAGGGTGAGGTCGATCAGTTCCATAACAAGCTCCGTCGCGAAGCGACACCAATGCCCCTCTCCCGCGACGCGGGAGAGGGGGGTACCGCCGGCAGAGCCGGCGGTGGGGTGAGGGTCGGTGGCCGGTAGCAGGCCTCTGGAGGGTGGGCGCACGTCATCGCGCTACCCCCGCAGCGGCGTGAAGTCGAGGTTGTCGCCGTCGAACGGTGTCTCGACCGCCGAGAGCGGGCGTTTCGGCCGCTGCCATTCCGGGTGCTCGGGCGCTTCATCGCCCAGCCCCTTGGCGGCGATGCGGGTGACGTAGTAGCTGCCGACCACGAACACGACCGCGTAGACCAGCATGAACCCGATCAGCGAGAACAGCGCCATGCCTCCGGTCAGCGACGGAGTGAGGCCCTCGGCCTGGGTCATGACTCCGTAGATCAGCCACGGCGCGCGCCCCATCTCGGTGGTGAACCAGCCGGCGGTCACCGCGATGAAGGGCAGCGGCACCATCAGGCGCAGGCCCTGCAGGAAGGGGCGATGGTCGTACAGCCGCCCGCGGAAGCGGAGCAACAGTCCCGCCAGCGCGGCCAGGATCATGAGCATGCCGATGCCGACCATGATGCGGAAGCTCCAGAACACCCATGCCACCGGTGGGCGTTCCTCGCGCGGCACATCGGTGATGCCGGGAACGATGCCGTCGACGTCGTGCTTGAGGATCAGGCTGGCCATGCCCGGAATCCCGATTTCGGCATGGTTGGTCTCGGCGTCGCCGTCGGGCAGCGCGAAGAGCAGCAGCGGTACGTTGCGCGCACGCTCCCAGTTGCCCTCCATCGCAGCGACCTTGGTGGGCTGCTCCTCGAGCGTGTTGAGGCCGTGCAGGTCGCCGACGAAGAGCTGCAGCGGTGCAGCAATCAGCAGCATCCACATGGTCATCGACAGCGCCTTGCGATTGGCCTCGACGGCATGATCGCGCACCAGATTCCAGGCGCTCACACCGGCCACCACGAAGCCGCCGGTGAGCAGCGCCGCCAGCGCCATGTGCGCGAAGCGGTACGGGAACGAGCTGTTGAAGATGGCTGCGCTCCACGAGGTCAGGTGCACCACGCCATCCCGCATCTCGAAGCCGGCGGGGGTCTGCATCCAGCTGTTCGCCGACAGGATCCAGAACGACGAGATGAAGGTCCCCAGCGACACCATCACGGCGGCGAACAGATGCGCCGCCGGCGGCACCTTGTCGCGCCCGAAGAGCAGCACGCCGAGGAAGGTCGCCTCCATGAAGAAGGCGGTGACAACCTCGTAGCTGAGCACCGGTCCCAGGAAGTTGGCGGACGCGTAGGAGAAGTTGCTCCAGTTGGTGCCGAACTGGAAGGCCATCACCAGTCCCGACACCACGCCGAGCGCGAATACCACCGCGAATATCCGGGTCCAGAAGACGCTGAGCTGCTTCCACACCAGGTTGCCGGTGCGCAGGAGCAGGGCCTCCAGCACCATGATGTAGGCCGCCAGCCCGATGGTGAAGACCGGGAAGATGGCGTGGAAGGACACCACGAAGGCGAACTGGATGCGGGAGAGCAGCAGCGGGTCGAGTTCCATCGATATCCCTTCCGAACGCGTTGCGAATCGCGCGGCCGGAACCCGACATGCACCGCATTCCGGTCACCCGCGTATTGTAAGAAGGCGGCTGCCGGGAAGCGAGCATCGACCCGAGAACCGTCACATACGTGATCGAATAACGATATGCGAAATAAGTATATACCATCCTGGGCGCTGCTGGGAGTCGCCATCGGGCTGGCTGCGTGCAGCGGTGATCCGGGATCGCCGGAAGTGCACGGCACGGTGCATCTGGCATCGCCGCCGTCCGGTGCCGCCACCCTGACGGTGGAGCTGGTGCCGGTCAGTGCCGGCGCCGGACTGCCCATCTTCTCGCTCACGCGTGCGCTCGAGGCCGGTACGCGCGACGCCGATTTCGTGCTGCCGTACGACGAGGGTGGTGCCTTCGGTCACCGGTATCGTCTGAGCGCGCGTGTCGACGGTCCGGACAGCCTCATGCTGGGCAGCGCGGAGGCGCCGGTATCACTCGACGTCGACGGGCACCGCGCTTCGCTGACCGTGCGCGCGCCCTGATCCGGCGCCCCGGCTTGCACCCGGGGGCGGGCGCGGCGCTATGCTTGGTGCCACGCCGGGGGTGCCCGACCGACATCGGGCTGAGAGAGTCCCCTCGTACCTGAACCGGATCATGCCGGCGGAGGGAAGGCGAAGCGCGCGTCCGGCGTGCGCGGCTGCCTCCGTCCGTCCGTAACCAGGAGGCCGCCATGGGCGCCAGCGCCACCACCACCGCCGACGAAGCCGTCCGCCTCCAGGCGGAGGTGTGTCGACCGTTCCCCGCCAGTCGCCGCATCTACGTACCCGCCGGAGACGGCGTGCGCGTGCCGATGCGCGAGATCGCCTGCTCGCCGACGCGCACCGAGGACGGATTGACGCCCAATGCGCCGATCACCGTCTATGACACCTCCGGGCCGTACACCGACCCGGATGCCGCCGTCGATCTGCGCGCCGGCCTGCCGCCGCTGCGTGCCGAATGGATCGCCGCGCGCGGCGACAGCGAGGCGCTGACGGGGCCCAGCTCGCTGTACGGCCGCATCCGGGCGGGCGATCCGCTCACCGAGACCCTGCGCTTCAGCGCGGTGCGCCCGCCGCGGCGCGCGCGCGCCGGCGCCAACGTCACGCAGATGCACTACGCGCGGCGCGGCATGGTCACGCCCGAGATGATCTTCGTGGCGGCGCGCGAGAACGCGCGCCTGCAGGAGCTGCGCGAAAGCTACCGGCAGGCCGGCTACCTGCGCCGCATGCACAAGGGTGAGGCCTTCGGCGCGCAGCTGCCGGACGAGGTCACGCCCGAGTTCGTGCGCGACGAGATTGCCGCCGGCCGCGCCATCCTGCCCAACAACCTCAATCACCCGGAATCCGAGCCGATGATCATCGGCCGCAACTTCCGCGTGAAGGTCAACGCCAACATCGGCAACTCGGCGGTCACCAGCTCCATCGCCGAGGAGGTCGAGAAGATGGTCTGGTCGACGCGCTGGGGCGCCGACACCGTCATGGACCTCTCCACCGGCAAGCACATCCACGAGACCCGCGAGTGGATCATCCGCAATTCGCAGGTGCCCATCGGCACCGTGCCCATCTACCAGGCGCTGGAGAAGGTGGACGGCAAGGCCGAGGCGCTGACCTGGGAGATCTTCCGCGACACGCTCATCGAGCAGGCCGAGCAGGGCGTCGACTACTTCACCATCCATGCCGGCGTCCGGCTGCCCTTCATCCCGATGACCGCCGACCGCGTCACCGGCATCGTCTCGCGCGGCGGCTCGATCATGGCCAAGTGGTGCCTCGCGCACCACGCCGAGTCCTTCCTCTACACCCGCTTCGAGGAGATCTGCGCAATCATGAAGGCCTACGATGTGGCCTTCTCGCTCGGCGACGGCCTGCGTCCGGGCTGCATCGCCGACGCCAACGACGAGGCCCAGTTCGCCGAGCTGCGCACGCTGGGCGAGCTGACGAAGATTGCCTGGGAGCACGATGTCCAGGTCATGATCGAGGGGCCCGGCCACGTGCCCATGCACATGATCCGCGAGAACATGACCGAGCAGCTGCAGCACTGCTTCGAAGCGCCCTTCTACACCCTCGGCCCGCTGACCACCGACATCGCGCCCGGCTACGACCACATCACCTCGGCGATCGGCGCCGCCAACATCGGCTGGTACGGCACCGCCATGCTGTGCTACGTCACGCCCAAGGAGCACCTCGGCCTGCCCGACAAGGACGACGTGCGCGAGGGCATCGTCACCTACAAGCTGGCCGCCCACGCCGCCGACCTCGCCAAGGGCCACCCCGGCGCGCAGGTGCGCGACAACGCGCTCTCCAAGGCGCGCTTCGAGTTCCGCTGGGAGGACCAGTTCAACCTCTCGCTGGACCCCGACAAGGCGCGCGACTTCCACGACCAGACCCTGCCGCAGGAAGGCGCCAAGCTGGCGCACTTCTGCTCGATGTGCGGGCCGCACTTCTGCTCCATGCAGATCACCCAGGAAGTCCGCGAGTACGCGCGCAGGCAGGGCCTGGACGAGAAGGAGGCGCTGGACAAGGGAATGGCCGAGAAGGCCGAGGAGTTCGCCGACACCGGGAATGCGCTGTACCGGAAGGTCTGAGCCCGGTTGTCGCGTTCCCGCCGTGAATCCGGCATCGTGATGCCGGTTGCGCGCGCCCGCATCGGCCGGTAGCCGCGACTGCTCCGCTTCTTCGGTATCCGCGCACACAAGACCACGGCATGATCGATACGTCTCGCGGTTCGGGCCCGTCGTCCACCGGGCGAGCCCTCGTCTGGTCGCTCGACGAAATCCTGCAGGTCACCGGCGGGGCACTGCTCGGTCCGGCGCCGACTCACGCCCGTCTCGGTCGCGTCGTCTATCCCATGCCGGTCCTGCGCGACGGCGACATCCTGCTGCATTGCGACGCCGCAACCTGGCCGCGGCGGCCGCGCAAGCTATCCGGCCAGGCCAGGATGACGATGGACGGCCTGCTCGATCGGGCGGCGGCGCGCCGCGCCGGCCTGGTCATCACGTCCGGTCCGGTTCCGGAGAACCCGCCGCTGCCGGTCCTGCATGTGCCCAACAGCTACGAGGCGCTCTTCCAGCTTGCTGCCCATGCACGGGCGCGCTTCGAGGGGCGCGTGATTTCGGTGACCGGGACGGCCGGCAAGAGCACGACGCGGGATCTGCTTGCCGCCCTGCTGTCGCGTCGGGGCCACTGTGTCGCGTCCTTCGCCAACTGGAACACGGTCGAAGGCAGCGCGATGTGTCTGGCCAGCCTGCCGCGGGATGCCGACTACTGCGTTGTCGAGCAGAGCGAGGAATCCATCCGCGGCCACCACGGACGCACATCGCTGGACACCGTGTATCCGCATGAGCTGGTCGTCACTGCGCTCGGTCTCGGCAACCTGTCGCGCTTTCCGACCGTGGAAGCGCTGGCACGCGTCATCACGCGCCAGATCGAGCGTCTGCCGGGTGACGGGTGGTTGTTCGTGGAAGCGGATGCGGAGGGGCGCGAGATTCTGGAAGCGGCGGCTTCCACGCCGGTTTGCACATCCGACGGCGCGGGTTTCGGGTTGGCCTGCAGCGACGCCGGCATCGACGGGATGACGCTCCGTCTGCTCGCCGGCGGTGGAGAAACCGTCTTTCGCAGCCGCGTGTTCGGTGACGGATGGCTGCGCAACATGCGCATGGCGGCTCGGGTGGCCATCGAGCACGGGGTGTCCCCCGACGCGATTGCCGACACGCTGTCCGCGATGGCACCCAAGGCCCGCAAGATGGAGCCCGTCTCGATCATGGTCGGCGGGCGCGATGCGACGCTGGTCGATGACAGCTACAACGCCGAGGAGCGCTCCTATGTCAGCGCGCTGCGCTCCTTCGCGGACGGCACGCGCGACTTCGCGAAGCGCATCGTCATAGCCGGCAAGATCGTCAACATCGAAGGTGGCGAGAAGGCGATCTACGGAACCGTTGCGAGCGCCATCCTCGCCGATCCGCCCGACCGCGTGATCCTGTTTGGCGCCGATCTCGAGCATCTCGCCGCGGCGCTGGCGCCGAGCGGACTGGCGGTCGAGGCGGAAACGCCGGAAGCGGTCGTCGCGGTGCTGGAAGACGAGGTCGCAGATTCGACCGCCATCCTGCTCAAGGGGTCCAGCCGCAATACCCGGCTGACCGAGCTGTCGCGCCTGCTTCGCGCCTGACTCCCCGGCCGCGGTGCGTGGGATGGTTCGGCGACCCTGCCGCGTTGGCGCCGGCGATGTGGCGGGGCCCCGGCGTCGCCGCGCGAGGCCCCGCGATGCCGCGCTCAGTCGATGCGCTGGAAGGACACGAAGGTGTTGCTGTCGTCGCGCGAAAGCTCCTCGATCGCGAGATCCGCGTCCGCGCGCAGCACGACCGTGTCGCCGTTCGACTTGTCGGTGGCGTAGATCACCACCGAGTCGTTGGCGTAGGGCTCGAGGCGGTCGATCTGGTAGCCGTCGAGCGGCAGGCGCGTGGCGTCATAGTTTTCGGACGGGTCGAGCCGATAGACGGCGTCGTCGGCGTCGTCGGTGCCGCTGGCGTAGATGTAGCGGGTGCCCGCGACCACTGGCTGATTGTCGTCGGGCACGAAGCCGGCCGAGCGCAGTTCCGGGAGTTCGACGA
This sequence comes from Algiphilus sp., assembly GCF_023145115.1. NCBI lineage: Bacteria > Pseudomonadati > Pseudomonadota > Gammaproteobacteria > Nevskiales > Algiphilaceae > Algiphilus > Algiphilus sp. The sequence goes on along the minus strand of NZ_JAGLEJ010000005.1, from coordinate 83,418 downwards.
AGCCGAGCTGCGGCGTGCTGCCCGAGTAGTCGGTGGTGAGCACCAGACCGGGACCCACCGCCGCCCAGACATCCCCGGCGGCGGCGCCCTCCGAGCGCGCGAAGCCGGGGCACAGCGCTCTACCGAAGACGTTGTCTTCCGGTGTCGGAATGACGGTCTCCGCTTCGTCGACGAGCTCGGCCGCGACGGCGAGCGCGTCGTCGATCCGCAGCGCGTACAGGCGCGCGAGGCAGCTGGCGACGAAGCCATCGGAATCGTCGTCGTCGCGGACCAGGCCAGCGCTCTGGGTCACGTACAGGCCGCCGTCCAGGCCGCGGATGCCGATGGGTTGATCCGAGCCACCGCCGGCGCCATCGGTAAAGACGGTCGGCAGCCGCCCGAAGGTCGTGGTATTGAAGCCGCCGCTGTCCATGTCGAGGACCGTGATCTCGGAGCCCTCGAAGAAGCTGACGTCCCCGCCTTCGCGGTTGTAGACGATGCGGTTGCCGCCATCGGGCAGCAGGAAAGAGTATGGATTCTGGCTCGCCGGACTGACGGCGTCGACGCGCAACTCGTCACTGGCGGTGTCGGCTTGCGGCGCGCGGAACAGCGAGGCGCGCTCGGACGACGAGACGAAGAAGCCGTTCTCGTCGTAGGTATTCGTTCGCGAGGTGAAGACGACGTCGGATGCCCGCGCCCGCAGGATGTCCTGCCAGCCGTCCGAGAATGACGCATTGGCGTCATAGAAATTCTCAACGCTGAAAACGAACGGCTCCAGCTCGCGCTCGATGCGGAACACCGCGCCGTCCGACGCGCGCGCGAAGATGCCATAGTCCTCGAAGGTGTCCGGATCGCGGATCCGCGCGAAGACGAAGCCGTTGTCCAGCGCGCGGACGTACTGCGGCCGGAACTTGGTGGACGCGACCTCGTCGCCGTCGGCGTCCAGATAGCGCACGCGCACCAGAACGCCGTTCTCGTCGACCGCGTACAGGGTTTCCGGGCGCAGGTCGGCCTGACAGTAGTCGGTGCCGTTGATGGTGACCACCGTGCCCTCGTCGCCGTTCTCGTCGGTGCAGTCGACCTTGAAGCCGCCCGCGCGCGCGGTCGTGGTCGCGCCGGTGAGCACGAGACCCTTGGCCTCGGCCAGGCCGCTGAGAATCTTGACCGCGAGGGCGCCCACCACGTCGCCGCCACCGCCGCCACCGTCGCCGCCACCCCCACCACCGCCACCGCCACAGGCCCCGAGCAATATCGTGGCGACAAGCGCAAGACCACGTACGTAGATCGACATCCTGACCACCTCCCTGTTCTTGACCTTATCGAGCGGCCGATGGGGGTGCTGCCCCCGAAAGCATCGTCCGGCGCCGACTGCGCGGGACGCGCCCCTTGATGCGAGTATAGGCTGGCTCGCCGGAAGCGCCTGACCCGTCAATGGGTGGGATGTGCGCTATGTCTCGTAGCGGAAGCGGAACGCAAGAAGCCGCCTCATGGGGCGCTTTCGGGCGGGCAGGCCGCATCGGGCGCGCGCTGAAGCTGCACGATGGCGTCAGTGCCGGCGCTGCCGCTGGACGGTCGCCCGCGCGCCTCGGTGGTGCCAATGAAGAGGCCCGCGCCAGGGCGCGGGCCGAAACCGGTTGCACCCGCGCCGCCGGCGCGAGTGCGAGTCAGAACTGGTAGCGGATGAAGAATCCCAGGTTGTCCCGGTCGCGCAGCAGGTGGTTGGTGCCGCCGCCGGTGAACAGCTGGTACGAGACGTTGAACGAGAAAGCGGTCTTGTAGCGGAACTGGAAGGTGGAGTTCAGCGTCTTGCGGCCTTCCACGAAGTTGCCGCCGGGCCCCGGGGCGTTGCCGTTGATGTCGTGGCCCCAGATCAGCGTGGGCTCGATGGACAGACCCGGGAGCACCGAGTCGTAGCGGATGATGGAGACGATGCGATAGCCCCATGAGAAGGCGTGCGCGAACTGGTTGCGGTTGGCCTGGTAGGGATTGAAGCGCAGGCCGTCGGGGCCGATCGAGCAGTTGGGCGTGGTCGAGCAGGCCAGGCGCGAGCCGTCCGCGCCCGAGCCGTCGGCGCCGGCACTGGCGTGGGTGGTGCCGGACAGCGGCCCCTCGATCTGGAGTTCGTCGAAGTCCGGGAAGCCGAGGACGTGGGTGGCGCCCACTTCGTAGATCATGATGATCTGGTCGGCGCCCAGGATCGACTCGGACTGACCGTAGACGCGTGTCGCGCCCAGGTTGTACTGGAGGGTGTCGAAGGGTTCCCAGCCGCGGATGAAGCTGTTGGGTTCGTTCTCTCCCACGACGCCGCCGCGGTAGGGAATGATGAAGTTCGGGAACGAGCGCGGCGACCCCGGTGCGGCGCCGGCAGCCAGCGTCAGCGTGTCGGGGTAGGGATTGTTGCCGTCGGCATCGACGAAGTCGTTGCCCTCGTAGTAGGTGATGTCGCCGTTCTCGTCGAAGCCGAACGATGCCGAGCTGCCTGCGCAGTCGAGCTCCTCGCGGTGGCAGGCCGAGAGCGTCGGGCCCAGTGCCGCGAACGCCAGGTCGGCTACCGAGATCTGCAGCGGCAGATTGGGGCGGTAGGCAACTTCGCCCTGCAGCGAGTAGTCGGCACCGGCCGGCGTGTTGAAGCTGATGCCGAACATCTTGCGGTCCTCGGGATACTCGAGCTGGATGCGCATCGAGTCGAAGTTGACCGCGCTCGACTGCGGTTCGCCGGGCTGTGCGAAGACCAGGTTGGTCAGCGCCGGAACCAGCGATGCCAGCGAGGTGGCACCCAACTCCGGCAGCACGCCCGGGCGACGCACTGCGAGGTTGACGATGTCGGTGACGAGATTGACCGTGCCGCGGGGGCTCGACGCGATGGGCAGGTTCGGACAGGCGGCCAGGAACTCGATGGTGTTGGTGGCGTTCATGCCCATGTCGTTGCCCTGCGCGCGCGCGCAGCTGGCATCGGCGGAATAGAAGTTCGCGTACGGCAGCTTCGAGTGGTAGTTCATGAAGAAGAAGCCGAACTCGGTGCCGTAGTTGAGATTCGGCAGGAACCACTTGAGGCCGACGCCGTACTGCCCCTGGTCGCGCGCCTTGTCGTCGGCCAGCCGCGGAATGGACGCCGTGGTCGGCGTGATCGCCGACAGTGGATTGTCGAGCGGGGCGCCCAGGAAGTAGGGGTCCTCGGCGGCGCCGCCGAAGCTGGCGTTGAAGGAGCCCACGATGTTCTCGATGTCCGCCTCCGGAACACGCGGAACGCCGTCGTTGACCGGCGGCGTGCGGTCGGTGGCCGGGTCGATGCCGATGTTGGGCGTGCCGGCATCGAGAAAGGAGAAGAAGCCGCCCTGCGGCGGGATCTCCACCGAATCCCACTCGTACTGGTAGTAGCCCTCCAGCGAGATGGTGTCGGTGAGGTTGATGCTGGCGAAGGCCATGCCCACCGGCGTGAACACCTCGTCGAGCGTGAAGCCGGTGCGGTAGAGGTTGTTGACGTTCGCCGGATTGGCCTGGTTGACGCTGTTGATGACCAGCACGGTGGACTCGCCCCAGTTGACGGTCTGCCGGCCTATCCGGAACACCAGCGGGCGGTCGTCGAAGAAGGGCAGGTCGATCCTGCCGTAGAAGTTGAGGTCGAGCAGCTGGAAGTCGTTGCCGACCTGGGCCAGCGTGCGGCCCTGCTCGCGCTCGGTCCTGACGATGCCGCCGGCGCCGAAGACCTGGTTGAAGTAGCGGTTCGAGGTCGCGGTATCGCCGGTGATACCGACCGAGTCGAGATTCTCCGGCGTGACGCGGTTCGGCGCCCGCTCGGTGAAGTTGTTGTTCTCGAAGTCGTAGAAGTACAGCCAGCGTCCGAAGAAGCCGAAGTCGCCGAACTGCAGGTTGAAGTCCTGGTTGATGCGGAACGGCGCCTGGACGATGTCGCCGCGGTCGTAGTTGAGATTGCCGTCGTCGAAGTTGACGCTGGGCATGCCCGGCGCCGCCGCGAGGCGCTCGGCAGGGTGCGTCTGCTGGCGCGAGATGCCCTGGCAGGACTGGAACCCGCCTGCGCACAGGTCGGGGTCGAGATTGCCCTTGCCGACGAGATCGGCCGAACGGTCGCTGATGCGCCAGGAGGCGCCGGCCACGATGTTCGTGTTGATCTGCAGGGTGGTGTCCCGTCCCAGCCGGAAGTCGGCGGACCACGCCGACGAGGCGATCAGGACCGAGAACGCAGCGACCGCCATCCGACAGGGATGCAGTCCGGCGAAGGCGCGCGGAACCATCATGTCTCCCCCTTTTGTGTTTACCGCGCGGCCTCGGGGCGGCAGCGCTGTTCCTCTCCTCATCGAAGTCGGATCCGATGCAGCGATCCGCTCCGGCTTGTAGCCCTCGTCGCCCGATCGAACAAACCGATCGGTCGGTCGAAGGTCGACTAATGCTTGCACAAGCCCGACGGCGTGTGAAGCCCCGGGTGCTACATGCGTTCAACGAGCGCCGCCGGCGAACCTGCGGCGCGGACGGTGGGCGGGGGAGACGCCCGGTCTAGAACTGGTAGCGGATGAAGAAGCCGAGGTTGTCGCGGTCGCGCAGCAGATGGTTGGCGCCACCGCCGGTGAACAGCTGGTACGACACGTTGAACGAGGAGGCGGTCTTGTAGCGGAACTGGAAGGTGGAGTTCAGCGTCTTGCGGCCTTCCACGAAGTTGCCGCCGGGTCCCGGCGAGTTGCCGTTGATGTCGTGGCCCCAGATCAGCGTCGGCTCGATGGACAGGCCCGGGAGCACTGAGTCGTAGCGGATGATGGAGACGATGCGGTAGCCCCAGGAGAAGGCGTGCGCGAACTGGTCGCGGCTGGCCTGATAGGGGTTGAAGCGCAGACCGTCCGGCCCGACCGAGCAGGCGGGGTTGGTGGAGCACGCCTGGCGCGAGCCGTCGGCGCCCGAGCCGTCGGCGCCGGCGCTGGCATGCGTCGTCGGCGCCATCGGCCCTTCGATCTGGAGCTCGTCGAAGTCCGGGAAGCCGAGCACGTGGGTGGCGCCGAGCTCGTAGATCATGATGATCTGGTCGGCGCCGAGGATGGATTCCGACTGGCCGTAGATGCGGGTGGCGCCGAGGTTGTACTGCAGCACGTCGAAGGGCTCCCAGCCGCGGATGAAGCTGTTGGGATCGTTGGTGCCGATCTCGCGGCCGCGGTAGGGCAGCAGGAAGTTGGGGAAGGCGCGCGCCACGCCGGGCCCGGCGCCGACCGCGAGGTTGAGGGTGTCGGGGTAGGGGTGGTTGCCGTCGGCGTCGACGAAGTTGCTGTTCTCGTAGATCTGGAAGTCGCCCTGGGGGCCGACGTTGATGGTCGCGCGCGAACCCAGGCAGCCGGCTTCCTCGCGGTGGCAGATGGTGGCACTGGGGCCGAGACCCGCGAAGGCGAGGTCCACCAGCGATACCTGCAAGGGGAGGTTGGGGCGATAGGCGATCTCGCCCTGCATCGAGTAGTCCGGGCCGGCCGGCGTGTTGAAGCTGATGCCGAACATCTGGCGGTCCTCCGGATACTCGAGCTGCAGGCGCATCGAGTCGAAGGAGATGACGCTGTCCACCGGCTGGTTCGGGTTGCCGATGAGGAAGTCGGCGAGGTTCAGCGATTCCAGCGGCGTGTTGAGGCCCAGGTCGCCCACGACGCCCGGGCGGCGCGCGATGAGGTTGACCATGTCGGCGGTCAGGCGGAGCTGGCCGGGCGTGTTGAACGCGATCGGCACGTTGGAGCACACGCCGAGGAACTGGAAGGTGTTGGTCGCGTCGATGCCGCGGTCGTTGCCCGCAGCGCGCGCGCAGCTGGCATCGGCCGAGTAGATGTTGGCGTAGGGCAGCTTCGAGTGGTAGTTCATGAAGTAGAACCCGAACTCGGTGCCGTAGTTCAGGTCCGGCAGGAACCACTTCAGCGCCAGACCGTACTGTCCCTGGTGGCTGGGCTCGTCGTCCGCGATGCGCGGCACGCTGGCGGTGGTGTCGGTGAGCGCCGAGAGCGGGTTGGCAACCGGTCCGCCGAGCAGCTCGGGGTCCTCGGGCGCGCCGCCGAAGCTGGCGTTGATGACCCCGTTGATGTTGGGCGTGCCGACATCGAGGAAGCTGAAGAAGCTGCCGGGCGGCGGAATCTCGACCGCGTCCCACTCGTACTGGTAGTAGCCCTCCAGCGAGACGGTATCGGTGAGGTTGATGCTGGCGAAGGCCATGCCCACCGGCGTGAATACCTCGTCGAGCGTGAAGCCGGTGCGGAACAGGTTGTTGGTGTTGGCGGGGTTCGCCTGATTGACGCTGTTGACCACCAGCACGGTGGATTCGCCCCAGTTCACGGTCTGCCGTCCGATCCGGAAGACCAGGTCCCGGCCGCCGAAGATGGGCAGCGGCACGCGGCCGTAGAAGTTGAGGTCGAGCAGCTGGAAGTCGGTGCCCACCTGGGACAGCGTGCGGCCCTGCTTGCGCTCGTAGCGCACCGGCGCACCGGTGGAGAACACTTCGCGCAGGTAGCGGTTGGCGCCCTGGATGTCGCCGGTGATGACGACGTCGTCGCGGTTCTCGGAGGTGATGCGGTTGGGTGCGTACTGCGTGAAGTCGTTGTTCTCGAAGTCGTAGAAGTAGAGCCAGCGTCCGAAGAATCCGAAATCGCCGAACTGCAGGTTGAAGTCCTGGTTGATGCGGAACGGCGCCTGCACGATGTCGCCCTTGTCGTAGGCGAGGTTGCCGTCGTCGAAGTTGACGCTGGGCTGCCCGGGGGAATTGGCCAGCGCCTCGGCGGGATGCGTCTGCAGGCGGGCCAGGCCCTGGCAGAACTGGTTGGGCCCCGAGCAGATGTCCGGATCGAGGTTGGACTTGCCCACCAGGTCCGGTGCCCGGTCACTGATGCGCCAGGACGCACCGGCGACGATGTTGGTATTGACCTGCAGCGTCATGTCGCGGCTCAGGCGATAGTTCGCGCCCCATGAAGGTGCAGTCCCCAGAAGCGCGAGGCCGCTGACCCCGAGCGCAAGCCACTGCAGTCCGTTGCGTACCCGGCAATGCGTCATGTCTCCCCCTATTCCTCGACACGGCGGCAGGGCATGCCACCGCTCGTTTCGCACGTAGCGGTGCTCGTGCACCGCGCGATCGTCCTGTCGGTCGGGCGGCTACCGTGTCTGCGCACGCTCCCGCCCAAACTTTGACAAATGTCATAGTTGCACAGAACGTCGGGGCTGTGAAGTCCCATGTGTGCGGTAACAAAAAAGGCCACTGCCGCGTGCGGCAGTGGCCTCGTGAAACGGCCGGCGAGGGGGAAGTCGCGTCAGAACTGGTAACGAACGAAGAAGCCGAGATTGTCGCGATCGCGCAGGATGTGATTGCTGCCGCCGCCGGTGAACATCTGGTAGGCGAGGTTGAGCGACAGCGCGGTGCGGTACCGGAACTGCACGGTGGCGTTCAGGGTCTTGCGGCCCTCGATGAAGTTGGCGCCGGGCCCCGGCGAGTTGCCGTTGATGTCGTGGCCCCAGATCAGCGTGGGCTCGATCGAGATGCCGGGCAGCACCGAGTCGTAGCGGATGATGGAGACGATGCGGTAGCCCCAGGAGAAGGCGTGCGCGAACTGGTCGCGGCTGGCCTGGTAGGGGTTGAAGCGCAGGCCGTCGGGACCGACCGTGCAGGTGGGATTGGTCGAGCAGGCCAGGCGCGAGCCGTCCGCGCCCGAGCCGTCGGCGCCGGCACTGGCGTGGGTGGTGCCGGACAGCGGGCCCTCGATCTGCAGCTCGTCGAAGTCCGGGAAGCCGATCACGTGGGTGGCGCCCAGCTCGTAGATCATGATGATCTGGTCGGCGCCGAGGATGGCCTCGGACTGGCCGTAGATGCGCGTGGCGCCGAGGTTGTACTGCATCACGTCGAAGGGCTCCCAGCCGCGGATGTAGCTGTTGGCCGGGTTCTCGCCGACCACGCCGCCGCGGTAGGGGATGATGAAGTTCGGGAAGGAGCGCGCCGACCCCGGCGCCGAGCCGACGATGAGATTGATGGTGTCGGGGTAGGGATTGTTGCCGTCGGCGTCGACGAAGTCGCTGTCGCCGACGATGACGCGGTTGCCGTCGGCGTCGAAGTCGACCCCCGCGGTGGACCCGTTGCAGCCCAGCTCCTCGCGGTGGCACGCGGTCAGCGAGGGGCCGAAGGCGGCGAAGGCGAGATCCGCCACCGACACCTGCAGCGGCAGGTTCGGACGGTAGGCGACCTCGCCCTGCAGCGAGTAGTCCGGTCCTGCCGGCGTGTTGAAGCTGATGCCGAACATCTGCCGATCCTCGGGATACTCGAGCTGGATGCGCGCGGTATCGAAGCCGACGGTGTCGTTGGCGGGCTCGTCGTCGTTGTAGACCAGCAGGTTGCGCAGCGCCGGGAGCAGTGCGCCGAGGCTGCCGACGCCATAGTCGGCCAGCACGCCCGGGCGCTGCAGCGTGAGCGCGGTGAGATCGGCGGTGAGCGGACCCGAGGCGCGTGCGGCGGGCAGGTTGGGGCAGGCCTGCAGGAATTCCAGCGTGTTGCTGGCATCCATGCCCATGTCGTTGCCGCCGGCGCGGGCGCAGCTCGCGTCCGTGGAATAGAAGCTGGCGTAGGGCAGCTTCGAGTGGTAGTTCATGAAGAAGAAGCCGAACTCGGTGCCGTAGTTCAGGTCCGGCAGGAACCACTTCAGGCCGACACCGAACTGGCCCTGGTGACCGGGCTCGTTGTCGGCCAGGCGCGGGATGGTGGCGGTGGTCGGCGTGATCAGCGCCAGCGGGCTGTTGAGCGGCGTGGCGATGGCCGCCGGGTCCTCCGCCGAGCCGCCGAAGCTGGCGTTGACCGAACCGCCGATATTCGGCGTGCCCAGGTCGAGGAAGGAGAAGAAGCCGCCCGGCGGCGGGATCTCGACCGCGTCCCACTCGTACTGGTAGTAGCCCTCGAGCGACAGGAAGTCGGTGAGGTTGACGCTGGCGAAGGCCATGCCCACCGGCGTGAACACTTCGTCGAGCGTGAAGCCGGTGCGATAGAGGTTGTTGGTGTTCGCGGGGTTGGCCTGGTTGATGCTGTTGATGACCAGCACCGTGGACTCGCCCCAGTTGACGGTCTGCCGGCCGATGCGGAAGGTGAGGTCGCGGTCGCCGAAGAACGGCAGCGGCACGCGGCCGTAGAAGTTGAGGTCGAGCAGCTGGAAGTCGTTGCCCACCTGGGCGAGCGTGCGGCCCTGGTCGCGTTCACTGCGCACCACCCCGCCGGGCCCGAAGACCTGATCGAAGTAGCGATTGGCCGCCGGGTCGCCGCGCTGGCCGACCGCGTCGATGTTGTCCGGGGTGACGCGATTCGGGCTGGTCTCGGTGAAGCTGTTGTTCTCGAAGTCGTAGAAGTACAGCCAGCGCGCGAAGAAGCCGAAGTCGCCGAGCTGGACGTCCACGTCCTGGTTGATGCGGAACGGCGCCTGGACGATGTCGCCCTTGTCGTAGTTGAGGTTGCCGTCGTCGAAGTTGAGGCTCGGCATGCCCGGCGCATCGCGCAGACGCTCGGCCGGCGCGGTCTCCTCCCGGAACAGACCCTGGCAGGACTGGAAGTGCCCGCTGCACAGGCCCGGATCGAGGTTGCCCTTGCCGATGAGATCGGCGCTGCTGCCGCCGAGGCGCCACGCCGCGCCTGCCACGATGTTGGTGTTGATCACCACCGTCGCGTTCTCGGTGGAGAAGTTCATCGCCGCCACCGGCGGCGCGATGGCAGTGCAGAGCAGGATGGGCAGCGCATACAGGCACGCGGCAGGACGCATGGCAACTTCCTTGTTGTGAGGGGAGCGCGCGGGTGGCGGGCCGGGGCCACCCGAAACGGTCGTTCAATTATAGCGGCAGCCGCCGCGCCACTCCGGGGTGCACCGACGTTCGGACCGCCGGCGGTGCTCAGGCGGTCTTTCGCATCCCCAGCATCTCGGCGAGATAGCGCCCGGTGTGCGAGCGCTCCACGGTGGCCACGGCCTCCGGGCTGCCGGAGGCGATTACCTCGCCGCCGCCGTCGCCGCCTTCCGGACCCATGTCGATGATCCAGTCGGCGCGCTTGATGACGTCGAGGTTGTGCTCGATGACGACCACGGTGTTGCCGGAATCGCGCAGCGTCTCGATGACCTTGAGCAGCTGTGCGACATCGTGGAAGTGCAGACCGGTGGTGGGCTCGTCGAGGATGTAGAGCGTCTGCCCGGTGCTGCGCTTGGCAAGCTCTCGTGCCAGCTTGACGCGCTGCGCCTCGCCGCCGGACAGGGTGGTCGCGCGCTGGCCCAGCGTGACGTAGCTGAGGCCCACTTCCATCAGGGTCTGCAGCTTCCGGTGCAGCGCCGGCACCGGCGCGAAGAACTCGGTGGCTTCCTCCACCGTCATCTCCAGGACTTCGTCGATGGTCCGCCCCTTGTAGCGGATCTCCAGCGTCTCGCGGTTGTAGCGCCGGCCCTGGCAGACGTCGCAGGTGACGTAGACATCGGGCAGGAAGTGCATCTCGACCTTGATGACGCCGTCGCCCTGGCAGGCCTCGCAGCGTCCGCCCTTGACGTTGAACGAGAAGCGCCCCGGCGTGTAGCCGCGTGCCCGCGACTCGGGGACGCCCGCGAACAGCTCGCGGATGGGCGTGAACAGGCCGGTGTAGGTGGCCGGGTTCGAGCGCGGCGTGCGGCCGATGGGCGCCTGGTTGATGTCGATGACCTTGTCGAGGTGCTGCAGGCCCTCGATGGCGCCCATCGGTGCCGGGCGCGTGGCCGCGCCGTTGAGCTCGCGGGCGGTGGCCGCGTACAGCGTGTCGTTGATGAGCGTCGACTTGCCGGAGCCGGAGACCCCGGTCACGCAGGTGAACAGCCCCAGCGGTAGCTCCGCGGTGACCTTCTTGAGGTTGTTGCCGGTGCAGTCCTTGAGCGTCAGCCAGCGGTTCCGGGTCGGCTTGTGGCGCCGCTGCGGGACGGCGATGGCCTCGGCGCCCGAGAGGTAGCGGCCGGTCCACGACCCGTCGTTGGCGGCGACCTCGTCGGGCGTGCCCTGCGCTACGATGTGGCCGCCGTGCACGCCGGCCCCGGGCCCGATGTCGAGGACATGGTCGGCGCTGCGGATGGCCTCCTCGTCGTGCTCCACCACCAGCACGGTGTTGCCCAGATCGCGCAGGCGGGTCAGCGTGTTGAGCAGGCGCTGGTTGTCGCGCTGGTGCAGCCCGATGCTGGGCTCGTCGAGGACATACATGACGCCCACCAGCCCGGCACCGATCTGACTGGCCAGCCGGATGCGCTGGGCCTCGCCGCCGGACAGCGTATCGGCGCTGCGCGCGAGGTTCAGATAATCGAGGCCGACGTTGTTGAGGAAGCCGAGCCGGTCGACGATCTCCTTGAGGATCTTCTCGGCGATGCGGCCGCGGTGCCCGGGCAGTTCGAGCTGCGAGAACCAGCCCTCGGCGTCGCGGATCGACATGCGCGTCAGCGCCGGCAGGTTGTGCCCGGCCACGAAGACGTTGCGCGCGGCGCGGTTGAGGCGGTCGCCGCCGCAGGACGGGCACGGCTTGTCGGACAGGAAGCGCGCCAGCTCCTCGCGTACCGCCTCGGATTCGGTCTCGCGGTAGCGCCGCTGCAGATTGGCGAGCACGCCCTCGAAGCGGTGCGTCTTGGTGGTCGAGCGCCCGCGGATGCCGGGATAGCGGAAGCGGATCTTCTCATCGCCGCTGCCGTTGAGCAGCAGGTCGCGGTGCCCTTCCGGCAGCTCGTTGAACGGGCAGTCGAGATCGATGTGCGCGTGCTCGGCCAGCGACTTGAGCAGCGCCCAGTAGTACGGGTTGCGCCGGTCCCAGCCGCGGATGGCACCGGCGGCCAGCGACAGCTCGGGATGCGCCACCACGCGATCCGGGTCGAATACCTGCTGCTGGCCGAGGCCGTCGCATTCCTCGCAGGCACCGTGCGGTGCGTTGAACGAGAACAGGCGCGGCTCCAGCTCGGAGAGCGCGTAGCCGCAGTGCGGGCAGGCCATGCGCGACGAGAAGGTCATCTCGGCGGCCTCGTGCCGGTAGGGCACGACGTGGGCCAGACCGTCGGCGACGCGCAGCGCGGTCTCGAAGGATTCCGCCAGGCGCTGGCGCAGATCCTCGCGCACCTTGAAGCGGTCCACGACGATGTCGATGTCGTGCTTGGTGCGCCGATTGAGCACCGGCACCTCGTCGAGCTCGTAGACGGTGCCGTCGACGCGGGCGCGCACGAAGCCCTGCGCGCGCATGCCGTTGAAGACCTCCAGATGCTCGCCCTTGCGGCCGCGCACCACCGGTGCGCACAGCAGCCACGCCGAGCCCGCCTCGAGCGCGAGCACGCTGTCCACCATCTGCGAGACCTCCATGGCCTCGAGGGCCACGCCGTGGTCCGGGCAGCGCGGCGTGCCGACGCGCGCAAACAGCAGACGCAGGTAGTCGTGGATCTCGGTGACCGTGCCCACCGTCGATCGCGGATTGTGCGAGGTCGACTTCTGCTCGATCGAGATCGCCGGCGACAGCCCTTCGATGGAATCGACGTCCGGCTTCTGCATCATCGACAGGAACTGCCGCGCATAGGCCGAAAGTGACTCGACATAGCGGCGCTGGCCCTCCGCGTAGAGCGTGTCGAAGGCGAGGCTGGACTTGCCGGAGCCGGACAGGCCGGTGATCACGGTCAGTCTGTCGCGCGGAATGTCGACGGCGACGTTCTTGAGATTGTGCGTGCGCGCGCCGCGGATGCGGATGACGTCCATGGCGGGAGAGAGTCGGTCGGAGGCAATCTACTAATATACGTCCATGCGCAAGCGGCAGCGCCGCCGTGGATGCGCTGACCAGCGCGCGTGGCAGTGTCGCCACCGCCGAAGCCCCACGTTCCTCATTCCCGGATCGCCGATGACCTCCACCGAGTGGCGCGCCACTCTCGGCCTCTCCGCCGTATACGCACTGCGCATGTTCGGCCTCTTCATGGTGCTGCCGGCCTTCGCGCCCTATGCCGCCCGCCTCGACGGCGGCGATTTCGCCCTGCTGGTCGGCCTGGCGCTGGGCGTCTACGGCCTCACCCAGGCGGTCTGCCAGATCCCCTTCGGCCTGGCGTCGGACCGCTTCGGGCGCAAGCCGGTGATTGTCGCGGGGATGGCGATCTTCGCCGCCGGCTCGGTACTGGCCGGTACCGCCGACACCATCGCCGGCCTCATCGCCGGGCGCGCGCTGCAGGGCGCCGGCGCCATCACCGCCGCTGCCGCGGCGCTGGTCGCCGATGTCACGCGGCCCCAGGTCCGCACCATGGCGATGGCCATCCTGGGCGCCGGCATGGGCGCTGCATTCGTGATCGCACTGGTGGCGGGGCCGCCGATCGCGGGCCTGATCGGTGTCGACGGCATCCTCGTCGGCGCCGGCGTCCTGAGCGTTGCCGCGATCGCCGTCGTCATCTGGGTGGTGCCGGCATCGCCGGCGGCGCGCGCCGAGTCGTCGGCCCTCGGGCCGGTGCTGCGCAATACCGATCTCTGGCACCTGCACGGCGGCATCTTCCTGCTGCACGCGCTGCTCACCGCCAGCTTCGTCCTCTTCCCGGGCATCTTCGAGCGCGCGCTGTCGCTGGACGTCACCGCGCAGTGGCGCATCTACCTGCCGGTCATGGTGGGCGCGCTGGCAGTGGTGCTGCCGCTGATGCGCTGGGCCGATCTGCGCGGGCGCGTGCGCGAGCTGCTGGCGGGCGCGGTGGTGACGCTGCTGGCGGCCTGCCTGCTGGTGGGGCTCGGGACCCGCGGCGTGCCCATCCTCATCGCCGGGATCGCGCTGTACTTCACCGCTTTCAATTATCTGGAAGGCGCGCTGCCGTCGCTGGTCTCGCGTCGCGCACCGGACGAGAGCCGCGGCGCCGCGCTCGGCCTGTACGCCACCGCGCAGTTCCTCGGCGCCTTCTGCGGCGGCCTCCTCGGCGGCACCGTCGCGGGGCTGGGCGACTGGGCCGGCAACGGCTTCGTCCTGCTCGCGATACTGCCGCTGCTATGGTGTACTTTCGTTTTCCGGTTGCAGCCCGAGCGGCCGCACGCATCCACCTAGGGAGTCATCGACATGGCACGCGGCATCAACAAGGTGATCCTCGTCGGCAATCTCGGCCAGGATCCGGAGGTGCGCTACACCGCCAACGGCACGGCCGTGGCCAACCTCCGGATCGCCACCAGCGAGACCTGGCGCGACAAGCAGAGCGGCGAGCAGCGCGAGAACACCGAGTGGCATACCGTGGTGCTGTTCGGCAAGACCGCCGAGATCGCCAGCCAGTACCTCAAGAAGGGCCGGCAGGTGTACATCGAGGGCCGTCTGCAGACCCGCAAGTGGCAGGACAAGTCGGGCAACGACCGCTTCTCGACCGAGGTCGTCGCCAACGACATGCAGATGCTGGGCGGCGGCGGTCCCGGCGGCGGCGGTGGCAGCGCCAGCTACGACGACGGCCCCTCCATGAGCCGCGGCGGCGGCCAGTCCGCCCCGCCGCAGCAGCGCGAGCCCGCCGGGCAGAGCTTCGAGGACGACGACATCCCGTTCTGACGGGCAGCCTCGCGCCCGTCCGCCGGGCGGCATCGCATGCATCGCTGAAACGACGACGGCGGCCACCGGGCCGCCGTCGTCATTGATGCGTCGTCGCGGTGGGGCTCAGGCCTTCAGCGACTGGTAGTACTCGGAGAGGATCGCCGCGACTTCCGGGCGCGAGAACTCGGGCGGCGGGGCGATGCCCTTGCCCAGCATCTCGCGCACCGCGGTGCCCGACAGCAGCACGAAGTCCTCCTTGGTGTGGTCGGGGGCATCGCACATCATCACGACGCGGTCGAGCTTCTTGCTGTAGGCGGTGTGGTCGGCGTTGAAGATATCGATCTCCAGCGCGCCCTCCGGCACTTCGTCCCGGAAGATGGTCTGTGCGTCGAAGGGCCCGTAGTAGTCGCCGACGCCGGCATGGTCGCGTCCCACGATGAGATGCGTGCAGCCGCTGTTCTGGCGGAACAGTGCGTGCAGCACGGCCTCGCGCGGGCCGGCATAGAGCATGTCGAAGCCGTAGCCGGCGATCATCACGGTGTTGGGCGGGAAGTACTGCTTGACCATGGTGCGGATGGCGGCATCGCGCACGTCGGCCGGGATGTCCCCGGGCTTGAGCTTGCCCAGCAGCATGTGGATGAGGATGCCGTCGGCGCCGAGCGCGTCCTTGGCCATCCGGCACAGCTCCTCGTGGGCGCGGTGCATGGGGTTGCGGGTCTGGAAGGCGACCACCTTCTCCCAGCCGCGCTCGGCGATCTCGGCGCGGATCTGCACGGCGGTGCGGAAGGTGTCCGGGAAGTCCTTCTCGAAGTACGAGAAGTTGAGCACCTGGATGGGCCCGGACAGCATGGTGCGGCCCAGCGACGCGAAGGTGGCGACGCCGGGGTGGCCCTCGTCGCGCGTGCGGAAGATGTGGCCGGACATGAAGGCGATCTGCTCGTCGGTGACCGCCTCGGCGGCCTCGACGTCCATCACCGCCAGCACCGGGTTCCCCGGCACGTTGGGATCGCGCAGCGCGATGCGGCTGCCGGCCTCGACGGCCTCGTCGGTGAGATTGACGATGGGCACCGGGAAGAACAGACCGTCGCTGGTGCGCATGTGCTCGGCGACGCTGAGCGCGTCGGCCAGGTCCATGTAGCCGGTCAGCGGGTTGAAGTAGCCGCCGCCCAGCATCACCGCATTGGCGGCCGCCGCCGAGTTGAGCAGGATGGAGGGCAGCGTCTCGGCCTCGGCGGCGAGGGCGGCGCGCGCCTGCGCGTCGTCGACGAACAGGGCATTCAGCGTTTCGGAACCGTGGGGCTTGATCATCGGGGGACTCCGCTACTTGTTGAGGATGCCGCGCGCGCGCAGGGCATCCAGGATGGTGGCGACCTCGTCCTCGAGGCTCTGCTCGTCGGTGTGGAGGTGGATCTCGGGCTTCTCGGGCGCCTCGTAGGGGTCGTCGATGCCGGTGAAGTTCTTGATCTCGCCGGCGCGCGCCTTCTTGTAGAGGCCCTTGGGATCGCGCTCCTCGGCCGTGGAGAGCGGACAGTCCACGAAGATCTCGATGAAGTCCATGCCGGATTCGTCGTGCAGCGCGCGCACCTTGTCGCGGTCGGCGCGGTAGGGGCTGACGAAGCTGCTCAGCGCGATCTGGCCGCTGTCGACGAAGAGCTTGGCGACCTCGCCGATGCGGCGGATGTTCTCGGCACGGTCCTCGGCCGAGAAGCCGAGATTGCGGTTGATGCCCATGCGCACGTTGTCGCCGTCCAGGCGGTAGGCCTGCACGCCGAGCTGGAAGAGGGCGCCTTCCAGGGCCACGGCGACGGTGCTCTTGCCGCTGCCGGACAGGCCGGTGAACCAGAGGGTGGCGCCGCGATGGCCGCAGCGCTCGGCGCGCTGGTCGCGCGTGACCTCGCCGTGGTGCCAGTGGACGTTGGTGGCTTTCTGTTCGGTCACGTTGATGATCGTCCGGGAAGGGGGTGCGAGAGCTTATGCCGGAGCGGCCGTCATGTGAATCAGGATATTCGGGTTGCTAGTATCGGTTTTCCCGATAGTCGGAACGAGCCCGCGGCACGCATGAAATTCACCCTGCGGCAATTGCGCATCTTCCTGGCGGTGGCGCGCTACCGCACCATCTCGCGTGCCGCGGAGACGCTGCATATGTCGCAGTCGGCGGCCAGCGAGGCGCTGCTCAATCTGGAGCAGGCCTACGGCGTGCACCTGTTCGAGCGCGTCGGCAACCGGCTGCAGCTCAGTGCCGTGGGGCACACCGTGCGCCGCGAGGCCGAGAACCTGCTGCGCCAGGCCGAAGCGCTGGACACCATGCTGCAGCGGCACACCGAGCTGGGGCACATCCGCGTCGCCGCCAGCTTCACCATCGGCAACCATCTGGCCACGCGCTACATGGCGGGCTATCTGGAGCGCTATCCCGATGCCGAGATCGCGCTCGACGTCGCCAGCTCGCCCGAAGTCGCGGAGAAGGTGCTCAACTACGACGTCGACATCGGCATGGTCGAGGGCGAGATCCAGCACCGCGAGCTCGAGCTCGTTCCGTGGCGCGAGGACGAGCTGGTGGTGTTCTGCTCGGTGCACCATCCGCTGGCGCGCAAGCGGACCCTCAGCACCGCCGACATCAAGCGTGCGCCGTGGATCCTGCGCGAGCCGGACTCCGGTGCCCGGCACACCTTCGACCGCGCGCTGGCGGGTTTGCTGCCCGAGATCGACATCTACATGGAGCTGCGCCACAACGAGGCCATCAAGAACGCGGTGGAGTCCGGCCTCGGCATCGGCTGCCTGTCCGAGATCGTGCTGCGCAAGAACTTCGCGAGCGGCGATCTGGTGCCGCTGCGCCTGCCGCGGCGGGACATGCGCCGGACCTTCTACTTCGCCCTGCCCAAGAGCGGGCAGCCGTCCGATGCGGTGCGCTACTGGATGCAGACCTGCCGCGATACCGACGCCCAGACGGCGTGACGGCGATGCGCTACAGCGTGGGCGCGATCAGTCCCATGCGGGCGGCAGCCAGTGCGGCTTCCGCGCGCGAGTTGACCTCGAGCTTGCGGTAGACGCTCTTGATGTATCCGGCCGCCGTGTTGCGCGTGACGCCGAGCGTATCCGCGACCTCGTTGAGCCGGTAGCCCTTGGCGATGAGGATCAGCGTCTCGCGCTCGCGCGGCGACAGCTTGTCCGGCTGCACGGGTGCTCCGTCAGCGGTGTCGGGCGCGAACATGCGCAGCAGCCGGCGGGCGATGGTCGGGGACAGGGGCGCCTCGCCGTCGCCGATGCCGCGCAGCCGGGCGAGCAGCCGGTCGCGCGGCTGCTCCTTGAGCAGATAGCCGCGGGCACCCGCGCGCAGCGCCGGGAACAGGTGCGCGTCGTCGTCGTAGATGGTGGTGATGATGCACTCGCAGGCCGGATGCAGATGGCGCAGTCCCGCCAGCAGATCGATGCCGCTGCCGTCGGGAAGCCCCAGATCGATGAGCGCGATATCGGGCCTGATGCGGGCCAGCACGTCGCGCGCGGACGCCAGCGATTCCGCCGGCGACACCGCGATGCCGGGAAAGGCTTCCACGAGGATATCCCCGAGCCAGCGCCGCGTTTCGGGCAGATCCTCGACAAGCAGCGCGGTCCGGAAGGTCGTCATGTCCCCTGCATGTCCCTGGGTTCGGTTGCCACCAGCGCCACAGTCTCTGCCCCGGCACCGGTGGCCGCCACCCCGTCAACGGGGGAGGCTGGCGCGCGCCCGCCGCGCAGGGGTACCTGCCAGCGCGTTACCAGGCTGGCGCCGTCGGCAGCCCACCAGACCCGACCGTCCAGACGCCCGATGCGCTGGCGCAGGTTGCTCAGGCCCAGCGATTCGGTCCATGTCTCGGGCGGCACGCCCGAATAGGCGTGGCGGCAGGCGACCGCCAGTGCGCCGTCGTCGGTCAGCCCGATGGCGAGCTCGATCCGGTCCGGGGCCGAGTGACGCAGCGCGTTGCTCAGCACCTCGCGCAGCACGCGCGAGAGCGCCAGTGCGGTGGCGCCGTCGACCCGCACATCGGGCAGCGATTCGGGCGCGTTCCAGGCCAGGTCGGTGCCGGCGGCATCACAGCGTTCCGCCGCCTCGGCGCGCCAGTCGCCCAGCAGTTCCTCGAGCAGGCACGCCGGCGCGCGCATGCTGTGCACGACATCGCGCAGCATGGCCAGCGCCTCGCGGGCCCCGTCGGCATGCTCGCCGGGCAGGCGGTGACTCATGGTGAGCAGGCGCGCGCCGACGTCGTCGTGCAGATCGCGCGCGACCCGCTCGCGCTCGCGGGCGATGCCGTCCTCGATCTGGCCGCGATAGGTGAGCACCTCGTCGAACAACCGCCGGAGATCGCCGATCACCCGCAGGTCGCTGCGCCGGAAGAGGCGTTCGCCGCCGCCGCAGTAGCGCATGCGCAGCGCCGGGAGCTGCCCGTGCCGCGCCACCAGCATCGACAGCCCGCTCTCCTGGATGGTGTCGGCGCTGCCGTTCGCCTCCGGCACGCGCTCGATGGCCAGCGGGCGGAACATGTCGTGGAGCAGGTGCGTCCAGGTCGCTACCGGATCGCGCTCGCGGCCCGACAGGGCGTCGGTGACCTTCGCGATCAGCGCCGCCGGCGTCACGTCGCGGCGCTGCTTCTGCAGGCGCGTCATCAGCCACTGCCGGATCGGCATGTAGAGCCAGCCCGCCAGCGCCAGCGAGACCAGCAGCGCGGTGCTGTCGTCGAAGCGCAGCAGCTGGATCAGCAGCAGGTCGAGCACGATCAGCGCCGATCCGCCCAGGAAGACGACCCAGGCGCCGAACCACCAGCGGTCGAGCTCGAACAGGCGGTAGCGTGCGATCGCGAGCGCGACGCCGGCATAGATGAACAGGAAGAAGCCGAAGGTGTAGGCCTGGGTGGCACCGGTGTCGATGCCGAAGAGCACCGGCACCAGCGACACCATCAGGAACAGGCCCGATCCCAGCAGCCAGGCCGACAGGAAGGCGGACAGCGCGGCGCGATCGTAGGCGTCGCCGCGCGCGCGGCGCCACTGCAGCGCGCCGAGGACGCAGGTCACCAGGTAGCCCGCGAGGATCGGGCCGTGCATGACCAGGTGCACGTCGTCCTGCAGGCGCAGCCATACCGATGCAGCCAGCGCCATATAGAGTGCCACCGCGATGCTGCCCAGGGGTGCGCGTCCGAGGCGGCGGGGGTAGTGCCACATCGCCGCGATGAAGCAGCCGCAGAAGAGTAGGCTGCCGCTCTGGTTGGTCGCCGAGAGCGCGCGGAAAAGATCCCCGTCGATGGCCAGCTCGCGGCTGCTGTAGATCGACGCCGCGGTCGCGGCCAGGCTCAGCCCGACACCGGTGAGCGCGAAGTAGCGCGCCGCCGGATCGCGCCAGCGGAAGGCGAGCACGCTGGCCCCGCCGAGCAGGCCGCCCACCGCACAGATCAGCTGGAACCAGAAGATGAAGGGCAGGTCCGCCACCGGTCGATGGTCGGTCATGTGCAGCGCCACCCGGCGACCGTCCGCGAGGCGGACGCGCAGGGTATCCGTCCGCATCAGGGCGGCGATCGCGCTCTGGCGCGCGAAGAAGGCGTCCATGGCGCTGTAGCGCGCGAAGCGGGCATCGGGTTCCGGGCTCAGATCCTCGGCGCCGAGGGGGATGGTCCCGCCGTCCGGCGCCAGCAGCGCGACCAGCCGGTCGCCGTCGGACAGCCCCGGGTGGCGCGTGATGCCGTCCACCTGCAGGCCGGGCCCCTGGTCGGGAGCCAGCAGCGTGATGCCCAACCCCGGTTGCCGGGTCGCCAGCGCGATCGCCACGGCAACCAGCAGCGCCGCCAGCAGGACGCTGGTGCTGATCACGGTCTGCGGGCGGAAGATCTCCGGCACGGGTGAGGCTCCGTTCGGCGGCGGCGAGCCGATCCGGCAAGCATAGCCACCCTGCCGGCGGGGTGCGGTCGGATGCTCGACGCGCGCGCGGATCGGGCGGACGGTCGCGCGGCGACGCATTAAACTCGCGCGCCCGATTGCACCCGACGCAGCCATGCCATCGATGATGCTTCCGCAGGCCGGCAAGCGCGCCTACGTCGCCACCATGATGGGCGTCATCAGCCGCGCGCTGGTGGCGGCCTCGCGCAGCGACGCCCGGATCCGGCACGAGTTCGCCGGTCTGCGCGACGGCTATCGCATCGCCATGACGGTCTTTCCATCCGGCCCGGGCTTCCTGCTGGAGGTGCACGACGGAGGGCTGGTCGATCGCGTCGCGGGCGCCGACGACTCGGCCGACCTGATCATCCGCTTCAAGCACCTCGATCACGCCTGGCTGGTGTTCTCCTTCCAGGAGGGCACCGCGCGCGCCTTCGCCAACGACCGCATGATCGCCGACGGCGAGGTTTCCGATGCGATCCGGCTGGTGCGCTGCCTCAACCGCATGGAGACGCTGATCCTGCCGCGGTTGATCGCGCGCCGCGCGGTCAAGGACTACGGCGATCTCGGCCTGCCGGAGAAATCGGTCACCGCAGCCCGCATCTATGCCCGGCTCGCCGCCGGCTTCGTCGGAAGGAAGCGATCATGAGCAAGACCTACTACGAGTTCTACTGCCCGGTGAAGACGATCGCCGGCCACAAGGCGCTCGAGCACGTTCCCTACGAGCTGTCGGCGCTGGGCGCGCGGCGGCCGATGATCATCACCGATGCGGGCGTGCGGAAGGCGGGCTTGCTGGCGCCGGTGGAGGCCGCCTTCGCGGGCGCCGAAACCGCGATCCCGGCGGTATTCGACGACGTGCCGCCCGATTCCAGCCTGCAGACCGTGCGCGACGCCGCCGCGCTGTACCGGCAGCACGGCTGCGACGCCATCATCGCCATCGGCGGCGGCTCGGTCATCGACACCAGCAAGGCCGTCAACATCCTCGTGTCGCTGGGGGGCGACGACCTGCTGCAGTACTCGGGCGCGCACAACCTGCCGCGTCCGCTCAACACCCTGTTCGTCGTCCCCACGACCTCGGGGACCGGCTCCGAAGTCACCATGGTGGCGGTGATCTCCGACCCCGAGCGCGAGGTCAAGATCCCGTTCACCTCGTACTTCCTGATGCCGGACGCGGCCGTGCTCGACCCGCGCATGACGCTGACCCTGCCGCCCCGCATCACCGCCATGACCGGCATGGACGCCATGACCCACGCGGTGGAGGCCTACACCTGCATGGCGGCCAACCCGATCAGCGATGCCTATGCCACCGCGGCCATCACCAGGATCAGCGGCAACCTGCTCACCGCGCTCGACCGGCCCGACGATGCCGATGCGCGCCTCGAGCTCGCGCAGGCCTCGACCATGGCCGGCATCGCCTTCTCGAACTCGATGGTGGGGCTGGTGCACGCACTGGGCCATTCGCTGGGCGCGGTCTGCCATCTGCCGCACGGGCTGTGCATGAACCTCTTCCTGCCCTACGCGCTGGAGTACAACCGCGAGGTCAACGGCACTCGCATCGGCGAGCTGCTGCTGCCGCTGGCCGGCGCCGATGTCTACGCCGCGACGCCGGCCGACGAGCGCACCGACCGCGCCATCGCCACCATCCGCAGCATGCGCGACGCGCTCCACGAGCGCGCCGGCCTGCCGCGCACGCTCCAGGAGACCGGCAGCGTGCAGCGCGACCAGCTCGACGCCATCGCCGACCGTGCGCTCGACGACGGCGCGATCATCTTCAATCCGCGCGAGGCGGACCGCGCACAGCTGATGGCCGTGCTCGAGAGCGCCTGGGGCTGACCGCGGGCAGCGGCGTACCGCTCGTCGCGATCGTGCAGCCGATGCATCCGGATCGGCGTCCCGCTCGTAGCGAAGGGGTGAAGGGGTAGCGAATTCGGGGGTCAACACCGACATCCGTGCCTTCTTCGTCACTCCGCATACGGGCAACCAAGGAGCATCCGGATGAAACGCGAGTCAACAACGATCAAGGCGGGCCGCGCGCTGCTGCGCGGCGGAGCAGCCGCCACCATGCTGTTCGCCGGCAACGCGCTGGCGACCGAATACACCGTCACCACGCTGGACGACAACACCGTCAACGACGGCGACATCAGCCTTCGCGAGGCGATCGACGCCGCGCGCACCGACGCCGCCGTGGGTGACGCCCCGGCGGGTTCCGCAGACGGCGACAGCATCGTCTTCGATACCGGGCTGTTCTCCGTCGATCCGACCATCGTCCTGAATCCCGCACTCGGTCCGCTGCAGATCGGCGACGATGTCAGCATCGACGGCAGCGGCACCGTGCCGCCCGTGACCGTGACCATCGACGCCAACGGCGTCCAGGCGTTCGCGATCGATGCGGCCGGTGGCGCTGGCGGCATGCAGGCGGTCAGCATCGCCGATCTCTCGATCACCAGCGGCTTCAGCACCACCAGCGGCGGCGCGATGATCATCGCGGCGGGCAGCGAAGTGGCACTGGACGGCGTCGGCATCAACGGCAGCGTTGCCAATGGCGGCAACGCCGACCAGGGCGGTGGCGCCATCTTCAATGCCGGCATGCTGACCATCACCGGCGGCGACATCAGCGACAATTCCGCGCCCACCGGATCGGGCAGCGGCGGCGCCATCTTCAACGCCGACAACGCGACGCTCAGCGTCTCCGGAACGCTGTTCAACAACAACAGCGCACAGCGCGCCGGTGGCGCCATCGAGGCGCGTGCCGGATCGACCACCACGCTCGACGGCGTCACGCTCGACGGCAACAGCACCGGCCCGTCCCCCGGCAACGGCGGCGGCCTGCACATCACCGGTGCCGGTGACGCCACCATCACCGGCGGCAGCGTGACCGGCAACAGCGCGGCCAACGAGGGCGGCGGCCTGTGGAACGGCTTCGGCACGATGGTCGTCGACAGCACCACGGTCACCGGCAACACCGCCAGCGGCGATGGGCCCGCCAACGGCGGCGGCGGCATCTTCAACAACGAGGGCACGCTGCAGGTCGACGGTGCCACCATCAGCGGCAACACCGCCGATGGCACCTCCGGCAGCGGTGGCGGCATCCTCAACAAGGGATCCGAGACGCGCACCGGCACGCTGTCGGTCACCGGCGGCGCGATCTCCGGCAACACCTCGAACCGCGCCGGCGGCGGCATCGAGGCAACCGACTTCACCGACACCGCGCTCACCGATGTGACGCTGTCCGACAACACCACCGGCGCCAACCCCGGCAACGGCGGCGGCATGCATCTCTCGGGCGGCGCCAGCGCCTCGGTCTCGGGCGGCACTGTCGACGGCAACACCGCGGCCAGCGAAGGCGGCGGCCTGTGGAACAACACCGGCCTGATGACGGTGAGCGGCACCACCATCACCGACAACGTCGCCAACGGTGCCGATGCCGACAACGGCGGGGGCGGCCTGTTCAACAACACCGGCCGCATGGAGCTGACCGACGTCACCGTCTCCGGCAACAGCGCCGCGGGCGCCTCGGGCAGCGGCGGCGGCATCCTCAACCTCGGACCCGACTCGGCCATGCCCGACCGCGGCGTGCTGATCGTCAGCGGCGGCACCATCTCGAACAATGATTCGAGCCGGGCCGGCGGCGGCATCGAGGCCACCGCCAACACCACCACCACGCTCTCCGACGGCCTGATGCTCAGCGGCAACAGCACCGGTCCGGCGCCGGGCAACGGCGGCGGCATGCACATCACCGGTGCCGGCGATGCCGACATCTCGGACGTCACGGTGTCGAACAACAGCGCCACCGCCGAGGGCGGCGGTCTGTGGAACGGTGCCGGCACGATGACGGTGGCCGACAGCACCATCGCCGACAACAGCGCGGCGGGCGCCGATGCCGATCAGGGCGGCGGCGGCCTGTTCAACCTGGCCGGCACGCTGACGCTGACCGACACCACCGTCACCGGCAACGACGCCACCGGCGCCGCCGGCAGCGGCGGCGGCATCCTCAACACCGGCGCCGAGCTCTCGGTGACCGGCGGCAGCATCAGCGACAACACCTCCATGCGCGCCGGCGGCGGCATCGAGGACAACAACAGCGCCGGCAGCAGTGTCATCACGCTCACCTCGGTGACCTTCAGCGGCAACAGCACGGGCCCCAGCCCGGGCAACGGCGGCGCCTTCCACGTCACCGGCGCCAATGCCGAGATCCTGGTCGATCGCGTCACCGCGAGCGGCAACTCGGCGGCCAATGAGGGCGGCGGCCTGTGGAACTTCGCCGAGGCGAGCATGGTGGTGGTCAACAGCACCATCTCGGGCAATTCCGCTACCGGAAACGGCGGCGGCGGACTGTTCAACCAGCCGCTCGGCGATCTCGCGCTGCTCAACGTGACGGTGGCCGACAACGCCGCCACCACCGGCATGGGCGGTGGCGTGCTGAATGCCGATACCGGCGTGGTGACCGCGGTCAACGCGCTGCTTGCCGGCAACACGGCGAGCGGCGGCGGCAATGATGTCAGCGGCGCCATCGCCGCCGACTACACGCTGATCGCCGATGCCGGTGGTGCCACCATCGACGGCGGCAACAACGTCACCGGAAGCGACGCCGGGATCAGCGATCTGGCGGCCAACGGCGGTCCGACCCAGACGCATGCGCTGATGGCGGGCAGCCCGGCCGCCGGCGCCGGCGACGACGCCACCTGCCAGGGCGCCGAGGTCGGCGGCATCGACCAGCGCGGCGTCACCCGCAAGTCCCCGGACTGCGATATCGGTGCCTACGAGCTGGTCGACGGCACCGAGGCCATGGTCGGCAACAACAGTGCCGAGACGGTCGACGCGGTTCCCGGCGATACCGACGTGCAGGCAGTAGCCTTCAGCGTTGCCAACGATGCCTCGGCGATCGAGAACATCGCCGTCGGCGGCTTCAGCGGTTCGCTCGACGGCATGGGTGACATCGCCGGGACGCTGGTCAATCCGCAGCTCTACATCGACGCCAACGGCAACGGCATGGTCGATTCGGGCGAGTCGGCGCTGTCCTCGGCCCAGGCGAGCATCTCCCTCGATGCCGCCGCGGGCAGCTTCAGCGTCGACTTCGCCAGCGATCGCCTGATCGCGCCGGGCCAGACCGAGAACTACCTGCTCACGGTCGACATCGGCACCACGTCGTCGTCGCTCGGCGGCGGTGCCGCGCTGGCCATGCTGGCCGGCGGCACCGGGCTCCCGCTGCTCGCCATCGGCATGATCGGTGCGCCGCGTCGCCGCGGCGCCCTGGCGGCGTTGCTGGTGATCGGCGGCATCGGTCTCGCCGGCTGTGACGGCAGTGCGCCGCGCGGCGTGGTCGACGACAACGTGATCGTCGATGCCCGCTTCACGGTGGAGCAGGTGGACGCCACCGGCGCCTCCAGCGGTCTGCCGGCCGAGGGGATCGCGCTACCCGTCGAAGGGCCGCGCATCGTGGTCTCGCAGTAGCAGGTCCGCGCTGTAGCAGCAGGACCCACGGGGGCCACCGGCATGCCGGTGGCCCCCTTTTTCGTGGGTATCAGCCGGCCAGCTGCTCGTGCAGCCAGGCGCAGCTCTCGTCCACTTCCCGGCGCGCGCCGGAGAACAGCGTGTAGAAGCTGATGAAGCCGTGGATGGTGTCGTCGTGGTGGCTGCGCGTCACCGGTACGCCGGCTTTCTCCAGCTTGTCGGCGTAGGCGCGACCGTCATCGCACAGCGGGTCGAAGGCCGCCGTGATGACGCGCGCGGGCGGCAGGCCGTCATGGCGCTCGGCCCGTCGCGGCGACAGCCGCGGATCGGCCAGATCGGTGCCCTCCGGCACGTAGTGGCCGAGGAACCATTCCATGTCGACGCGCGTGAGCAGGTAGCCCTCGGCGTTGTCGATCATCGACTGGGTCTCGTCCCCGGCATCGGTCACCGGATAGATCAGCAGCTGCGCGCGCAGCGCGGGGCCGCCCTCGTCGCGCAGACGGATGGCGGTACCGGCCGCCAGGTTGCCGCCGGCGCTGTCGCCGCCCACCGCCATGCGCCCGGCATCGATACCGAGATCGGTGGCGTTGCGCGCCACCCAGCGCACTGCCGCGAGCGCATCGTCCGGGGCCGCTGGGAAGGGATGCTCGGGCGCCAGCCGGTAGTCCACCGAGACCACCGCGCATTGCGCGCCGGCGCACAGCGCCCGGCAGAGGTGGTCGTAGGTGGACACATCGCCGATCACGAAGCCGCCGCCGTGGAAGAAGACCAGCACCGGTGGCGGCGCCGCGGCATCGGCCGGCAGATAGAGCCGGGCGCCGATGGTGCCCTCATCGGTCGGTATGGCGAGCTCGCGGGTGCCCCCGATGGCTGCGTCGGTCGGCGGGATGAGCCCCATCAGCTGCGCGAAGGCCGCGCGCCCCTGATCCGGTGGCAGGTCGCTGAAGGCAGGTGCTTGCGCGGCGGCCAGCTGATCGAGCAGCTGCCGGACTTCGGGATGCAGCGCCATGGAATGTCTCCTTCGTTCTAGTGGGAATGGCGATCCCGGATGCTAGCGGATCGACAGCGCGGTCAGACTACCCGACCGGGCGGTTGGGAGCGCCCGGTTCGTCGTTACGCTTTGTTTTAAACTTCCGTCGGCTCCACACACCGTCCAGGCGGCCGCAGCGCGGCACGCGCCGGACACGCACAGGAAAGAACCATGAGCGATTCCGCGGGCGCACGCTTCCGCGCGGCACTTGCCGAAGAGACGCCGCTGCAGGTCATCGGCGCGATCAACGCCAACCACGCCCTGCTCGCCCAGCGCGCGGGCTTCCGCGCGATCTACCTCTCCGGCGGCGGTGTCGCCGCCGGCAGTCTGGGCCTCCCGGACCTCGGCATCTCGGGGCTGGAGGATGTGCTGGTCGACGTCCGCCGCATCACCGATGTCTGCGACACGCCCCTGCTGGTGGACGTCGACACCGGCTTCGGGTCGAGCTTCTTCAACGTCGCCCGCACCACCAGGTCGATGATCAAGGCCGGCGCCGCCGCCATGCACATCGAGGATCAGGTCGGCGCCAAGCGCTGCGGACACCGGCCGAACAAGGAGATCGTCTCCAAGCAGGAGATGGTGGATCGCGTCAAGGCCGCCGTCGACGCGCGCACCGATCCCGACTTCGTGATCATGGCGCGCACCGACGCGCTCGCCGTCGAGGGGCTGGACGCCGCCATCGATCGCGCGGCGGCCTGCGCCGAGGCCGGCGCGGACATGATCTTCCCCGAGGCGATGACCGAACTGGACATGTACAAGCGCTTCGCCGGCGCGGTCGGCGTGCCGGTGCTGGCCAACATCACCGAGTTCGGCAGCACGCCGCTGTTCACCGTCGACGAGCTCGCCGGCGCCGACGTCAGCCTGGTGCTCTACCCGCTGTCCGCGTTCCGTGCCATGAACAAGGCCGCGCAGGCGGTCTACGAGGCGGTGCGCCGCGACGGCACGCAGAAGAACGTGGTCGATACCATGCAAACTCGCTCCGAGCTCTACGAGGCCATCGGCTATCACGACTACGAGCAGAAGCTCGACGCTCTGTTCTCCAAGAAGCAGTGAGCCGCCGGCCGCTGTCCGCAACCCCTTTCCCGAAATCGCATCCAGGGAGACAAACGCATGAGTGACGACGCCACCAACAAGAGCGGCTTCAAGCCCAAGAAGTCGGTCGCCCTGTCGGGCGTGGCCGCCGGCAACACCGCGCTGTGCACGGTCGGTCGCAGTGGCAACGACCTGCACTATCGCGGCTACGACATCCTCGATCTCGCCGAGACCTGCGACTTCGAGGAGATCGCCTACCTGCTGGTGCATACCAAGCTGCCGACCCGCGCCGAGCTCGCGGCCTACAAGGCCAAGCTGAAGCGTCTGCGTGGCCTGCCGGTGGCGGTCACCGATGCGCTCGAGGCGCTGCCGGCGTCGTCGCATCCCATGGACGTCATGCGCACCGGTGTCTCGGCGCTGGGCTGCGCGCTGCCCGAGAAGGACGACCACAATACCGCCGGCGCACGCGATCTCGCCGATCGCCTGCTCGCCAGCCTCGGCTCGATGCTGCTGTACTGGTATCACTTCAGCCACAACAGCAAGCGCATCGATACCGAGACCGATGACGACTCCATCGGTGGCCACTTCCTGCACCTGCTGCACGGCGAGCCGCCGAGCGAGAGCTGGGAGCGCGCCATGCACACCAGCCTCATCCTCTACGCCGAGCACGAGTTCAACGCGTCGACCTTCACCTCGCGCGTCATCACCGGCACCGGCGCCGACATGTACGGCGCCATCTGCGGCGGCATCGCGGCGCTGCGTGGACCCAAGCACGGCGGCGCCAACGAGGTCGCCTTCGACATCCAGCAGCGCTACGACGGACCGGACGAAGCCGAGGCCGACATCCGCAAGCGGGTCGAGAACAAGGAAGTCGTCATCGGCTTCGGGCACCCGGTCTACACCGTCTCCGATCCCCGCAACAAGGTGATCAAGGAAGTCGCGCGCAAGCTCTCCGAGGAGCAGGGCAACATGAAGATGTTCAGCATTGCCGAGCGCCTCGAGTCGGTGATGTGGGAAGTCAAGAAGATGTTCCCGAACCTCGACTGGTTCAGCGCCGTGAGCTACTACATGATGGGGGTGCCCACCGCCATGTTCACGCCGCTGTTCGTCATCGCGCGCACCGCCGGCTGGAGCGCCCACATCATCGAGCAGCGCCTCGACGGCAAGATCATCCGTCCCTCGGCCAACTACACCGGCCCCGAGGACCAGACCTTCCTGCCCATCGACAAGCGCAGCTAGTCGCGACTTCGGCGGGCCGGGCCTGGTACGCGGTCCGGCCCGCCCGGCTCGTCCGCGGTATCGACGCGCGCGAGCCGCGCATGCGGCCCGAGGGGTGCCGCCATGGACGCATTCGCCGTTTCCACCGCGCTGGTGGCGATCGCCGAGATCGGCGACAAGACCCAGTTGCTGGCGCTGGCGCTGGCCGCGCGCTATCGCCGAGCACCGGCGATCTGCGCCGGCATCCTGGTGGCGACCGTCGCCAATCACGCCCTGGCCGGTGCGGCGGGCCTGTTCATCGCGCACGAGCTGCCGGAGGGCGTCCTGCAGTGGGTCGTGGGCCTGTCCTTCATCGCCATGGCGGCGTGGATGCTGGTGCCCGACCGGCTCGACGATGACGAGATGCCGCGCGCCAGCCAGCGCGGCGCCTTCGCGGCCACGCTCATCCTGTTCTTCATTGCCGAGATGGGGGACAAGACCCAGATCGCCACCGCCGGGCTGGCGGCGCGCTTCGATACCGCGGCGGTCGCCGTTGTCGCAGGCAGCACGCTGGGCATGCTGATCGCCAACGTGCCGGTCGTCTGGCTCGGCGACCGCTATGCGCCGCGGATTCCGTTCGCCGTGGTCCGGGCGGCCAGCGCCGCGCTGTTCGCCCTCCTCGGAGTGGCCACGCTGCTCTGGTAGGCAGAGACAGCAGCGGGACGCACCCCCGCACGGCGATGCAGGGCGGCGCCCGCTTGCGTACATTGCGGGAACAGGCGCGCGTGCATGCGCCGTATTGCGAGGAGACCCCGATGAGCGGCCTGGCGGCATGGCGTGCCGGCGGCGACAACTTCGATTTCGGTGGCCACCGGGTGTTCTACCGTCACGCCCGGCGCGAAGTGGCGACGCCGCGCGCGCTGGTGTGCATCCACGGCTTTCCCACGGCGTCGTGGGACTGGCATCGCGTCTGGGATCGTCTCTGCGCCGCCTTCGACATCGTCGTGGCACCCGACATGCTCGGCTTCGGCTACTCGGCGAAACCGCGCGGTCATCGCTATCGCATTGCCGAGCAGTGCGACCTGCACGAGCAGCTGGCGGCGCATCTCGGCATCTCGGAGGCCGTCCTGCTGGCGCACGACTACGGCGACACGGTGGCACAGGAGTGGCTGGCGCGGACCCTCGACGGCAGCGCGCGCGTACGGCCGCAGGCCGTGGCGCTGCTCAACGGCGGCCTCTTCCCCGAGACTCATCGGCCACGACCGGTGCAGCGGATGCTGGCCTCGCCGCTGGGGCCGCTGCTCGCGCGTGCCATGCGCCGGAGCAGTTTCGAGCGCAGCTTCCGCGCCATCTTCGGCACCGACACCCAGCCCTCCGACGCCGAGCTGGCCGATTTCTGGGCGCTGCTCGCGCGCGATCGCGGCACCGTCGCGATGGCGCGGCTGATCCACTACATGGCCGAGCGCCGCCAGTGGCGGGCGCGCTGGGTGGACGCACTGGTGCGCAGTCCGGTGCCGCTGCGGCTGATCAATGGTCTGGTCGATCCGGTGTCGGGCGCCCACATGGTCGAGCGCTACCGCACGCTGGTGCCGCGCCCCGATGTCGTGGCCCTCGACGGCATCGGCCACTATCCGCAGATCGAGGCACCCGACGCGGTCGCCGATGCCTTCCTCGAATGGCCGGCGCTGCGTGCGCCGGCGGACCGGTGAACGGCATGGCGGCACTGCTCGGCTTCCATGCGCTGTTCGGGGTCGTGGCGGTGCTGGCGCTCGGCTTCGCACCGGCGGGTTTCTACGGTATCGCCATCACCGCCCTGGTGGTCGGCTACCACGTAGCGCTGGTGGGATGGAGCGCCTGGAGACGCCAGCGCGAGTGGCTGGTGCTATGGGGTTTCCTCCTGCCGCTGTCGCTGCTGCAGGTAGTGCCGGACTGGATCCTGGTCGAGCAGATCGGCAGTCTGCAGTTCTTCGACCACGGCGTGCCGCGCATCGGAGCGGTGCCGGTGTACATGGCCGGCATGTGGATGATCCCGCTGTTCGTGATCGTGCGCTGTGCCGATGCCATGCCGCGCGGCGGGATGCGACCGCTCGCCGCGCTGATCGCGGCGCTGGTGGTGTTCGGCGCAGCCGAGCTGCTGGCGGCGCCGCTCGGGTTGTGGGCGATGCGCGGGGTCGACGAGGCATTCATGGGTGCGGCCCTCTACGTGCTGCCGGCCGAGGCATTGCTGGGTCTTGCCGCCTGGTGGGGGCATCGCCTCATGCGCGGGCGCGCCTGGCCGCTGCGCGCGCTGGTGGCAGCAGGCATCAGCGTGCTGTATACCGGCGCGCTGATCACCGGCTACTTCTTCATCGAAACGGGAGCGACTCCTTGAACGCACGGCTCGACCGCGTCCGCGCGCTGCCGCTGCATCGCGATCTGGGCGTGCAGCGGATCACCAGCGATGGCGGCAGCGCGACGCTGCACTTCACGGTGACCGACTACACCGTCAATCCCGCGGGTGCGCTGCACGGCGGTGTGCTGTACACGCTATGCGACGTCTGCGCCTACGCGGCGCTGCTCGGCGTCATCGACGACACGCAGGAGGCGGTGACCCATGATCTGCATGTGTCCGTCATGAGCGCTGCCCGCCTCGGTGACGAGGTGGTGGTGAGCGCCTCGGTGGTCAAGCGGGGGCGCAGCGTCTGCTTTCTCGACGTCGTCGCGCGCGTCGGGGATCGCGTCATCGCGACCGCGCGCGTGACGAAGAGCCTGATCGCGACGGACTGATCGCCGCGCTCAGACGGCCAGGCGGGCCCTGGCACCTTCGTGCGCCTGCCGGATGGGGGGCGCGTCCAGGAAGTGGCCTTCGGCGTCGAGGCCCATCTTGTCCAGCGCGCTGATCGGCGCGACCGTGGGAGTCTTGCCTTCGTGCAGGGACCAGCCGTGTACCGCCACGATGACGACATCGGCGATCTCGGCGGCGCCGCCGTGATGGCGGTGCGGGTCGGCCACGATCGGCGGGATCTCCTGCAGCATTCCGGGGAACGCCCAGCGCGCCAGCAGCGCCCGGCCGATCTCGGGGTGCGTGGCGGTCACCAGCTCGTCGATCGCCGCCGGCGACAGGTCCGCTGCCGGCATGTCGTCGAGCAGCCGGATCAGGGGCAGTGCACCGACCATGTGCAGCAGGCCGCCGAGCATGGCGGTCTCCGGACGGAAACCCGTGCACTCGCGCGCCAGGGCCTCGCTGAGCGCGGCGACGCCCAGGCTGCGGTTCCACAGCCGGCGCGCGAACTCGCGCAGCGAGCTCTGCCGGGCGAGAAACATCTGCTCGACCGCGAGGCGATGCACCAGGGCCCGCGTATAGGCGAGGCCGAGCCGTGTGACGGCTGCCTGCACGGTCTGCACGCGCACGCGGCTGGCGCTGAAGGCGCTGTTGGCGGCGTGCATGAGGCGCGCCGCGATCGCCGGATCCTGTGCGATGGCGGCTGCCACGTCGGTCGCGCAGGCGTCCTCCGAGCCGACGATGGCGTCGATGCGCATGGCCAGATCGGGCAGGGTGGGCATGGGAAGGCGCCCGGCCGCGAGGCGGGCGCGAACGTCCGCCACCAGTTCCGGTGGGGACAGGGATGCGATTGCCGGGGCCGGTGCGGATTGCATGGCGCCAGTGTCGGTCCTGGTGCCGACGGGAACGCATCCCGGGCGACCAGCGGCGGCGCTTCGTCGATGGATGCGCGCCGCAGCGCCGGATGCGGGCCGCGCGCGCCGGCGCGGCCCGTGCTGTCCGGGATCTCTACTCGGTGACGGTGATGGTGATGCGCTCGCTGCTTACCACCGGATCGTGCGGCTGATGCTTCCAGTCGCCCAGCACCAGCTGAAGGGTGTGCTCGCCCGGCTCGAGGTCGAGCTCGGTCTCGGTCTGGCCGCCCCCGAAGTGGATGAACTGCTCGTTGGACGGCAGCGGGCGATCGGTCGGGATCTCGTCGACATCGACCAGCAGGTGGTGATGGCCGGTGCCCTCCTTGTGCATGCCGGCGGGCGCGACCCCCATGCCGGCGAGGCCGAACTTCACCATCACCGGACCGGAGACGGTGTCGCCGTCGGCCGGGCTGATGAAGTAGACGCTGGCGCCCTCGGGGGCGGGCAGGCGGCCGGTGGGCATGGGCGACGATGCAGCGGTGTCGTCGTCACCGGCTGCCGCGGCGGGAGCGGCAGGCTCGCCGGCGGTGCCGGCCGTCGAGGCGGTGCTCGGTGCGGCCTCACTGGTGTCGCCCGCGGTCGAGTCGGTGTTGCCGCAGGCCGTCAGGCCGAGGGCGAGGCTCAACCCGAGGGCGGTGATCAGCTTGGTCATTGCGTTCGGCATGCGAATGCTCCTTGGCGTGGGGGAATGGGGATGTCAGTGGTCGCCGGGTCGGCGGATGTCGACCCCGGATGCCGACCCCACCAGCAGGACATCGGCGGCGCGTCGGGCGAACAGGCCCACAGTGACGATGCCCGGGATCTGGTTGAGAGTCCGCTCCATCGCGACTGGATCGGTCAGATCGATCCCGGTGACGTCGAGGATGACGTTCCCGTTGTCCGTGGTCACGCCCTCGCGCAGTACCGGCCGGCCGCCGAGCGCGACCAGCTTGCGCGCGACCATCGAGCGCGCCATGGGAATGACCTCGACGGGCAGCGGGAATGCGCCGAGCACGCGCACGCACTTGCTCTCGTCGACGATGCAGACGAAGCGGCGGCTGGCCTCGGCGACGATCTTCTCGCGCGTCAGCGCGCCGCCGCCGCCTTTGATCAGCCGCAGGTGCGGATCGGCCTCGTCGGCGCCGTCGATGTAGCAGTCCAGACCGCCGGCCTCATTGAGGTCCGTCACCGCGATGCGGTGGCTGCGCAGCCGCTCGGTCGAGGCTTCCGACGACGAGACCGCCGCCCTGATGCCGGGGCCGCGGCTGGCGAGCAGGTCGATGAAGATGTTGACGGTGGATCCGGTACCCACGCCGAGCACGTCGCCTTCGTGGACATGGGTGAGCGCGGCTTCGGCCGCGCGGCGCTTGGCGTCGTC
Organism: Algiphilus sp.; assembly: GCF_023145115.1. Taxonomy (NCBI): domain Bacteria; kingdom Pseudomonadati; phylum Pseudomonadota; class Gammaproteobacteria; order Nevskiales; family Algiphilaceae; genus Algiphilus; species Algiphilus sp. The sequence continues at coordinate 49,314 of NZ_JAGLEJ010000005.1, read as the reverse complement.
CTGGGACATGCCGTCTGAGGGTATGGGCCAATCGGCAGGATAGCGAATGGCAGCCTGCAGCGCCGTGTTCAGTGGCCGCCCGCGACCCGGTTGCGCGCGGCATCCCGGGCCGCCGCCGGTGCCCGACATGCGCATGCACCGGCCGCTGCGCTCGCTCGCCGTGCCGCGGGCATCGTCTCAGTCCCGGGCGCCGAACAGCGCGCTGCCGACGCGCACCATGGTCGCGCCGCAGGCGATGGCGGTCTCGAAATCGTCGCTCATGCCCATCGACAGCGTGTCCAGCGGCAGGCCGCGGTCGCGCAGTCGGTCGAACAGCGCGCGCATCGCGGTGAAGGCGCGCTCGCCGTCGTCGCGGGCGGGAATGCACATCAGGCCGCGCAGGGTCAGCCCGGGCTGGGCGAGCACGGCCTCGCAGAGGGCTTCGGCATCGTCCGGCGCCACGCCCGACTTGCTTGCCTCGCCGGATGCGTTGACCTGCACGCAGACCTGCAGCGGCGGACGCGCGGTGCCGCGCGCCGTACCCAGGCGGCGCACGATGCGCTCGCGGTCGACGCCCTGTGCCCAGTCGAAGTGCTCGGCGATATCGGCGCACTTGTTGGACTGGATGGGGCCGATGTGGTGCCAGGTGAGCGCATCGTCGGCGAGCGCTGCGCGCTTGGCGATGCCCTCCTGGGCGTAGTTCTCGCCGAACACCGTCTGTCCGGCGGCACGCGCGGCGCGCACGGCCTCGGCCGGCTGCTTCTTCGAAACCGCGACCAGTGTCACCGCTGCCGCGTGGCCGGCGCGTGCGCTGGCGGCCGCGATGCGGCCGTTCAGTGCCGTCAGGCGCTCGGTCATCGTGTTCGTATGGTCAGTCACGCTCGGCATCTATAGTCTTGGGCCCTCGCAAGGGGGAAACGGGGAGCATCCCGCCACATGGACATCACGCAGTTGCTGACCTTCGCGGTCAAGCAGAACGCATCGGATCTGCACCTGTCGTCGGGCGTCGAGCCGATGATCCGCGTGGACGGTGACGTCAAGCGCATCAACCTGCCGCCGCTGTCGCACAAGGACGTGCACGCCATGATCTACGACATCATGAACGACAAGCAGCGCAAGGACTACGACGAGCACTTCGAGACCGATTTCTCCTTCGAGATCCAGGGGCTGGCGCGCTTCCGCGTCAACGCCTTCAATCAGGGCCGCGGTGCCGGTGCGGTGTTCCGCACGATTCCGTCCAAGATCCTTTCGCTGGAGGATCTCGGTGCCCCCGAGATCTTCAAGAAGATCGTCGACGTGCCGCGCGGCATCGTGCTGGTCACCGGACCCACCGGCTCGGGCAAGTCCACCACGCTGGCGGCGATGATCGACTACATCAACAAGAACGAGCACGGCCACATCCTCACCATCGAGGATCCCATCGAGTTCGTCCACCAGTCCAACCGCTGCCTGATCAACCAGCGCGAGGTGCATCGCGATACCGAAGGCTTCAACCAGGCGCTGCGCTCGGCGCTGCGCGAGGACCCCGACGTCATCCTGGTCGGCGAGCTGCGCGATCTCGAGACCATCCGGCTGGCGCTGACCGCGGCCGAGACCGGCCATCTCGTCTTCGGCACGCTGCATACCAGCTCCGCGGCCAAGACCATCGATCGCATCGTCGACGTCTTCCCGGCGGCCGAGAAGGACATGGTGCGGGCCATGCTCTCGGAGTCGCTGCGCGCGGTGATCTCGCAGTCACTGCTCAAGAAGCTGGGCGGCGGTCGCGTGGCCGCGCACGAGATCATGATCGGCAACGCCGCCATCCGGAACCTGATCCGCGAGAACAAGATCGCCCAGATGTACTCCGCCATCCAGACGGGCGGGCGCGAGGGCATGCAGACCCTCGACCAGAATCTCAAGGATCTCGTGCGTCAGGGCAAGGTGAGCAGTTCCGAGGCCCGCATGTACGCCAATTCCAAGGCCGACTTCTCGGCCGCCTGAGCGGGTAAGCCATGGATCGCGACGCCGCCGTCAAGCTCGTCACCCAGCTGCTGCGCACGGTCAAGGACCGCGGGGCATCGGACCTCTTCCTCTCCGCCGGCTTCCCGCCCGCGCTCAAGATCGACGGGCAGCTCACGCCGGTGATGGAGCGCCCGCTCAGCTCGCAGCACGCGGCGCTGATCGTCCGGGCCATCATGAACGACCGGCAGCTCAAGGAATTCGAGGCCACCAACGAGTGCAACTTCGCGATCGCGCCGCAGGACATCGGCCGCTTCCGCGTCAATGCCTTCGTGCAGCAGAACCATGCCGGCGCGGTGCTGCGCCCGATCACCACCGAGATCCCGACGCTGGACGAGCTGCAGCTGCCGAAGGCGCTCGGCGACATCGTCATGTCCAAGCGCGGCATGGTGCTGATGGTGGGGGCGACCGGCTCCGGCAAGTCGACCTCGCTGGCGGCCATGCTCGGGCACCGCAACGCCGAGTCGCGCGGGCACATCGTCACCATCGAGGATCCCATCGAGTTCGTGCACCCGCACCGCGGCTGCCTGATCACGCAGCGCGAGGTCGGCGTCGACACGCACAACTGGGACAACGCCCTCAAGAACACGCTGCGTCAGGCGCCGGATGTGATCCTCATCGGCGAGATCCGTACCCGCGAGACCATGGAGTACGCCATCAACTTCGCCGAGACCGGCCACCTGGTGCTGTCGACCCTGCACGCCAATTCGTCGAACCAGGCGCTGGACCGCATCATCAACTTCTTCCCCGAGGACAAGCGCGAGCAGGTGCTGATGGACCTGTCGCTCAACCTGCGCGCGATCCTCTCGCAGCGCCTGGTGCGGCGCGAGGGCGGCGGCCGCAAGGCGGCGGTCGAGGTGATGCTCAACTCGCCGCTGGTGTCGGATCTCATCTTCAAGGGCGAGGTCTCGGGCATCAAGGAGGTCATGTCGCGCTCGCGCGAGCAGGGCATGCAGACCTTCGACCAGCACCTCTTCGATCTCTTCGAGAACGGCGACATCAGCTACGAGGAGGCGCTGCGCAACGCCGACTCGCAGAACGAGCTGCGCCTGCGCTTCAAGTTGGAATCGAATCGCGCCGCCCGGGATCTCCACAACGATCCCGGCGTGCAGGGCATGACCATGCGCGAGGATGACGAGGAGGGAGCGGGGGGCTGGCGGTGAGCGCGGGCGCCAGCGACGCGCTGCAGGGCTTCCAGCGCCTGCAGCCCTATCTGCGGCTGGCGGCCGAGAAGCGCGCCTCGGACATCTACTTCACCACCGGGTCGCCCGCCATGGTGCGCATCGAGGGCGAGATGCACGCGGTCGGCCGGCAGCCGCTGAAGGCCGAGGAGATCGCGGCCATGGCCGATGCCATGCTCAGCGACGCGCAGCGCGACGCGCTGAAGCGCGAGCGCTCGGTGGACCTCGCCACCCACGCCGGCGGTCTGGGGCGCTTCCGCGCCAACATCTTCCACCAGCGCGGCGACATCGCGATGGTGATGCGCTTCGTGGGGGCGGACATTCCGTCGATCGAGGCACTCGGCCTGCCCGCGATCCTGTCCGATCTCGCCATGCAGCGGCGCGGTCTCGTGCTGGTGGTGGGTGCCACCGGCTGCGGCAAGTCGACATCGCTCGCCGCGATGGTCGATCACCGCAACCGCACCGCCAAGGGGCACATCCTGACGATCGAGGACCCCATCGAATACGTGCACTCGCACCAACGGGCCATCGTCAATCAGCGCGAGGTGGGGCTGGACGTGCCGGACTACGAATCGGCGCTGGTGGCGGCCATGCGCGAGGCGCCGGACGTGGTGCTCATCGGCGAGGTGCGCATGCACGCCACCATGCAGGCCTGTCTGCACCTCGCCAACACCGGGCACCTGACCCTGTCGACCCTGCACGCCAACAATGCCCATCAGGCGCTGCAGCGCATCGTGAACCTCTATCCGGCGGACCTGCGCCCGCAGCTCTATCTCGACCTCGGCCTGACCCTGCGCGCCATCGTCTCGCAGCGCCTGATCCAGGGCGTCGACGGACATCGCGTGGCCGCCTGCGAAGTGCTGCTGAACACGCCCTATGTCAGCGAGCTCGTCACCGCCGGCCGCATCGACGAGGTCTACGATGCCCTGGAGTCATCGCGCGACCGCGGCATGCAGAGCTTCGACCATGCGCTGGCCACGCTCTACCGCGAGGGCCGGATCAGCGAGGAGGAGGCGCTCAACAACGCCGACTCGCGCGCCAACCTCGAGGCCAAGCTGCACTTCGGCGGCAGCTGAACAGTGCGCCACGGCTGAACGGGCGCGCGGGGCGCCCTTATACTCGTGCGCCTGCGACCGCCGGCGCCGCGCCGGCCCATCCATACGAGTCATTCGGAGCACGGCATGTCGAACGAACAGCAATTGCCGGAGATCAAGCTGGATGCCACCCAGCTCTACCGCGAGGAATCCATCACCGACCGCCGCGTGGGCACGCTGCGCAAGCTGACGCCGGTGACGGCCGAGGGCGAGGACGACGACAGCCGTTCGGTGGTCTTCGAGGGGCAGGCCAGCCTGATGACCCCGGCCGGCTCGCTGCCCCTGCACTTCGAGATCGATGCGACCACCATGCAGGAGGCGCTCGAGAAGTTCCCGTCGGTGGCCCAGCAGGCGCTCGAGGAGACCCTGGAAGAGATGCAGCGGATGCGCCGCGAGCAGCAGGGCGGCGGCATCATCGCTCCCGGCCAGGGCGGCTACGGCGGCGGCCAGGGTGGCGGCATGCCCGGACAGGGCGGAGGCGGCCGTATCCAGTTCTAGCGCCGCACCGCGGTACGCGTTCGCGCGGTCGTCGCGCCGGTCGATGACGCGATGAGCGCGCCGAGCGACGACACACCCGCCGAGCGCGGGCTGCTGCGCCGCACCGTCGGCGTGTTCCGCTACACGCGGCGCGCGCTGGCGCTGGTGTGGACGACTTCGGCGCCGCTCGCCATCGTTCTCGGCGTGCTGACGGTCGTGGCCGGGGTGCTGCCCGCGCTGGCGGCCTGGGTCGGGCAGATGATCGTCGACTCGGTGGTGGCCGCCATCGAGGCCCGCGAGGCCGGCACCACGCCTGATATCGCGCAGCCGCTGGAGTGGGTGGCGCTGGAGGCCGGCATCATCGTGGCCATCGCCGGCGCGCAGCGCGGCATCTCCGCGTGCCAGTCGCTGCTGCGGGCGCTGCTCGGCCAGCGCGTCAACGTCCTGATCCTCGAGAAGGCGGCGACGCTGTCACTGGCGCAGTTCGAGGACTCCGAGCTCTACGACAAGCTCACCCGTGCCCGGCGCGAGGCGTCGCAGCGCCCGCTGGGCCTGGTCAACAAGACCTTCGGCCTGCTGCAGAACGGCATATCGCTGGGCAGCTTCGCGGTCATCCTGGTGCAGTTCTCGCCGTGGGCGCTGCTCATCCTGGTGGCGGGCGCGCTGCCGGGCTTCGTGGCCGAAGCCAAGTTCTCGGGCGACGCCTTCCGGCTGTTCCGCTGGCGCTCGCCCGAGACCCGCATGCAGATGTATCTGGAGACCGTCCTGGCGCGCGAGGACAGCGTCAAGGAGGTCAAGCTCTTCGGGCTCGGGCCGCTGCTGCTGGAGCGCTACCGCGACATCTTCCGGCGCCTGTACAAGGAGGACCGGGCCCTGACGCTGCGTCGCGACGGCTGGGGCTTCGTGCTCGGCGTGGTCGGCTCGGCGGCGTTCTACGGCGCCTATGCCTGGGTGGTGGTGGCAGCGGTGCTGGGGCGGATCACGCTCGGCCAGATGACCATGTACGTGGCGGTGTTCCGGCAGGGGCAGTCGGCGGTCAGCGCCATGCTCACCGCCATCAGCGGCATGTACGAGGACAACCTCTACCTGTCCAATCTCTACGAGTATCTCGAGGAGCCGGTGGCCAGCGATACCGGTACCCGCACGGAAGGCGCCCTGCCGGGGGACGGCGTGCGCTTCGAGCACGTGGGCTTCCGCTATCCGGGGGCGCCGGCACCGGCGCTCTCCGATGTCAGCTTCCACCTGCGGCCCGGGCAGAGCCTGGCGCTGGTGGGTGCCAACGGCTCCGGCAAGACCACGCTGATCAAGCTGCTCACCCGGCTCTATCCGCCGGACCGGGGGCGCATCCTGCTCGACGGCAGTCCGCTGGAGGAATGGTCGATCACGGCTCTGCGCGGGCGCATCGGGGTCATCTTCCAGGACTTCATGCGCTACCAGCTCGAGGTCGGCGAGAACGTCGGCGCCGGTGACGTCGCGGCCTTCGGCGACGAATCGCGCTGGCGCCAGGCGGCCAATCTCGGTCAGGCCGACCATTTCATCGAGGCGCTGCCCGCAGGCTACCGGACCCAACTCGGGCGCTGGTTCCGCGACGGCCAGGAACTGTCGGGCGGGCAGTGGCAGAAGATCGCTCTGGCGCGCGCCTTCATGCGCGAGGGCGCCGACGTGCTGGTCCTCGATGAGCCCACCGCCGCGATGGACGCCCAGGCCGAAGCCGACATCTTCGCGCGCTTCCGTGAATATGCGCGGCATCGCATGACGATCATCATCTCGCACCGCTTCTCGACCGTGCGCATCGCCGACCACATTCTGGTCATCGACGGCGGGCGCGTGATCGAGTCCGGTACCCACGACGGCCTGATGGCGGCCGACGGGCGCTACGCGCATCTGTTCCGGCTGCAGGCGCGCGGGTATCAGTAGGCGCGTGGTGGCGCCGTCGCGCCGGCGAACACCGCGCCGGCGGCGGCACCGGCCAGCGCCAGGCCCGCCGTGCCCAGTGCCGTGCGTGCGGCCGCTATGGCGGTCACCGGCAGCGCCAGGTCCATGACCGCCAGCATCGTGAGGACGGCGGCGGCTTCGGCAACCGCGAAGAGGGCGAGGCGACCGCCGTCCAGTCTTCGCCAGAGCCAGGCCGCGATCGGGAAGGCGACCAGGAAGGCGGTGCCGCACAATGCGGCGTACATCGGTGCGAAGCCGGCAAGATCCTGTCCCGCGGTGCGCAGCGCGAGTCCGGCCGGGACCTCGTGGCCGAGCGTCTCGATGGCGACGATGTTGCGATGGGTCTGCCACAGGCTGCCCGTGGCTGCCGCCACGATGACGGCGCCGAGGAAGGCGAGGGCGGCGCGGAGGAAACGCATGAACGAACCGGCGGAGACGCGATGTCCGCGATCATGCCGCATCCCGGTGCGTGCTGCCTGCTATCGTCAGCGCATGCTCGAATGCGCCCGAACATGATGCGATTCGCCCGATTGCGGCTCTGCACGGCGCTGTGCGCCGTGCTGGCAGTCACGGTGCCGGGCAGCGCCGCCGCCGGCGCCGCGCCCGGCTATCGCATCGAGACCGTGGCGGACGGTCTCGATCATCCCTGGTCGCTGGCATTCCTGCCGGACGGTCGCCTGCTGGTCACCGAGCGGCCGGGTCGGCTGCGCATGGTCGAGGATGGCACGCTGTCGGCGCCGGTGACCGGCGTGCCGGCGGTGCACGCGGTCAGCCAGGGCGGGCTCTTCGAGGTGCTGCCGGCGTCCGATTTCGCCGACAGCGGCCTGCTGTACCTGTCCTATGCCGCCGGCGGGCCGGATGCCAATGCCACCACGGTGCTGCGGGCGCGCCTCGCCGACGGCGCACTGGTCGACGGTACCGTGGTGTTCGCCGCGACCCCGACCAAGGACACGCCGGTGCACTACGGCGGTCGCATGTGCCACCGCGGCGATGGCACCGTGCTGATCGGTCTCGGTGATGGTTTCGACTACCGGGAGGCGGCGCAGGATGCAGCCAGCCACCTCGGCAGCATCGTGCGGCTGGCGCCCGACGGCGCCGCGCCGTCCGACAATCCCTTCCGCAACGTGGACGGGGCGCTGCCGGAGACCTACAGCATCGGGCACCGCAACATCCAGGGGCTCGTCTGCGACGACGAGGGCGTGTGGGCCCACGAGCACGGGCCGCGCGGTGGCGACGAGCTCAACCGCATCGGCCCCGGCGCGAACTACGGCTGGCCGGTTGCGACCGGCGGTATCGACTATAGCGGTGCCCGCGTGTCGCCCTTCGAGCGCCGGCCCGGCATGGTGGCACCGGTGGTGGAATGGACGCCGTCGATCGGGCCCAGCGGCATGACGCGCTACCGCGGCGGGGCCTTCCCGGACTGGAACGGCGACCTCTTCGTCTCGACCCTGGTCGAGCGCAGCGTGCGCCGCCTGATCATGGACGGCGACGCCGTCAGCGGCCAGGAAGTCCTGTTCACCGAGCTGGACGCGCGCATCCGCGACGTCGCGACCGGGCCCGACGGCTTCCTCTATCTGCTCACCGATGCCGACGACGGCGCCATCCTGCGCGTCCGTCCCGCTCCCTGAGCGGCTGCGCGCCGCCACTTCCCCCACGGCACCCCACGGCGCGCCCCCGGCGGCGCCGGGCCTCGTCCTGTCGATGAAGTATGGCGCTCAACCTCATGTTTTTAATGCGATTGCAGTGAATGTGCCCGGATCTGCGCAAATGACTGTTTCGCCGTGCATTTTCTATTGCGGTGTGGGGAGGTGTGGGGTAAAGTGGGTGTCAAGTGCACTTAAGTGGGGAGCGCAGGGGACTGGCGGCTTCCAGGGGCGTAGGCAATGTTCACCGGGGAACACCCGCTCAATGTCGATGACAAAGGACGCCTGGCCGTGCCGGCGCGTTATCGGCAGCAGCTGGCCGATTCCCACGGATTGCAGCTCTACATCACCATCGTCACCCTCGACGGCAACACCCGGCTCGAGATCTATCCGGCTCCGGTATTCCGCGACATCGCGGAGCAGATCCAGCAGATGGAGGATCGCGATCTCGCCGAGGCGCTGAAGCTCGGCTTCGTCGGTCGCGCGGTCGAGGCCGAGATCGATCGGCAGGGCCGCATCGTGCTGCCGCCGCTGCTCCGCAAGGATGCGGGCATCGGCAACCGCGCCATGCTGGTGGGCCAGATCACGCGCTTCGATGTGTGGGATCAGCCCACCTACGAGGCCACCCGGGTGCCGGACGATCAGATCGCCAGCGCCCTCAAGCAGATCCGTCGGTGATCGGGCATGCCCTCCGCCGCCGCCACCGCCCTCCGCCTCGACATCGACGGCGACCGGAGCGCTGATATGCAGCCGCACCGCCCCGTGCTGCTCGACGAAGCCCTCGCGGGTCTGGCAGTCCGGGCCGGCGGCCGTTACGTGGACGCGACCTTCGGGCGCGGCGGCCACGCCGCGGCGATCCTCGATCAGCTCGCCGGCAGCGGCTGGCTGCAGGGTTTCGACCAGGATCCGGAGGCGGTCGCCGCCGCCCGCGAGCGCTTCGCCGGGGCCGCCAACTTCGGCATCCGGCATGCCCGCTTCGACCGGCTGTCCGAATGGGCCGCCGCCACCGGCTGCAGCGGCGCGCTCGACGGCGTGCTGATGGACCTGGGCGTGTCCTCGCCGCAGCTGGATACGCCGGCGCGCGGATTCTCGTTCCAGCACGACGGTCCGCTGGACATGCGCATGGATCCCGGACAGGGCGAGCCGGTGTCCGACTGGCTGGCGCGTGCCAAGGCCGACGAGATCGCCGACGTGCTCTATCACTACGGCGAGGAGCGTGCCAGCCGTCGCATCGCACGCGCCATCGTCGCGGCGCGCGAGAGCGAACCGGTGGTCACCACCACGCGGCTGGCCGGCATCATCGCCGGGGTCATGGGGCGGCGCGGCCGCATCCATCCGGCCACGCGCAGCTTCCAGGCCCTGCGCATCTTCATCAACGACGAGCTTGCTGTCCTCGAGGCCGCGCTGCAGCAGTGCGCCGCCGAGCTGGCGCCGGGCGGGCGGCTGGTGGTGATCAGTTTCCATTCGCTGGAGGACCGGCTGGTCAAGCGCTTCATGCGCGACGCGCCCGCGCTCAAGCCGGTGCAGCGCGTGCTGGCCGACGAGCAGCACGCGCGCGACAACCCGCGCGCCCGCAGCGCCGTGCTGCGCGTCGCGGAGGCGCAGCCGTGATGCTGCTACGCGCCCTTCTGATGGCGGCCGTGGTGGTTTCCGCGGTCACCGTGGTGTGGAGCACGCACGCCTATCGCGGCCTGGTGAGCGAGGTCGAGGTGCTGCGCGCCAAGCAGCACCAGCTCGATGTCGAATTCGGCCAGCTTCAGCTCGAGGAGGCCTCGCTGGCGCATCCCGGGCGCATCGACGAAGCGGCGCGCAGCGAACTCGGCATGCAGCTCCCGGACAACCGCACCGTGGTGGAGGCCCGGCCGTGAGCCGCGCCCGCCGCAAGCCGCAGGTACGCACCGTGCCGGCATGGCGCCGGCACAGCGTGACCGCGCTGGTGCTCGCCGGTGCCGTCGTGGTGGCGCTGCGCGCCTTCGAGCTGCAGGTGCTGGATCGCGCCTTCCTGGAGGGCGAGAGCGACAAGCGCGCCATCCGGCACGTCGAGATTCCGGCCCACCGCGGCGCCATCCGCGACCGCAACGGCGAGCCGCTGGCGGTGTCGGCGCCGGTGGAGTCGGTCTGGGTGGTGCCCGGCGACCTGCTGGCCGCGCCCGACTATCTCGCGCCGGTGGCGGATCTGCTCGGCCGCGACGCCGCCGATCTGCGCGCCGAGCTCGCGGCGCGCACCGACCGCCGCTTCTACTGGCTGGCCCGTCATCTGTCGCCGGCCCAGGCGCAGCGCATCAATGCGCTCAAGGCGCCGGGCATCGCCACCACACGCGAGTATCGGCGCTTCTACCCGACCGGCGAGATCGCCGCGCAGCTGGTCGGCCTGACCAACATCGACGGCAAGGGGCTCGAGGGCATCGAGGCCGCGGCCAACGACGAGCTCGCCGGGCGCCCCGGCAAGCGCCGCGTCATCCGCGCGCGCGACGGCCGCGTGGTGGACAGCGGCATCGAGCTTCAGCAGGCACAGCCGGGCCGCGACGTGCATCTGACGCTCGACCTGCGCATGCAGTACCTGGCCTATCGCGAGCTCAAGGCGGCGGTGCAGCGCCACGGCGCCGAGAGCGGCATGGTGGTCGTGGCCGACGTCGACAGCGGCGACATCCTGGCGATGGCGAGCGCGCCGGGGTTCAATCCCAACCGCCGTGACAGCATCGACAGCGCGGCGATGCGCAACCGCCCCATCACCGACGTGTTCGAGCCGGGCTCCACGGTCAAGCCGCTGCTGGTGGCACACGCCCTGGAGCACGACCTGGTGCCCGCCGGCACGACCTACGACACCGGAGACGGCTGGATGCAGGTGGGCCGCCTCACCGTGCAGGACGTCAGTGCCTACGGCGAGGTCGATCTGGCGCGCATGCTGAAGAAGTCGAGCAACGTCGGCGCCGCGCGCCTCGGTCTGGACATGGGCGCCGAAGCCGTGTTCGACGCATTCCAGACCTTCGGCTTCGCGCAGCCGATGTACATGGATTTTCCCGGTGCCGCTACCGGCCTGCTGCGCTTCTGGGGCGACTGGGACAAGGTCACCACCGCCACGGCCGCCTACGGCTACGGGATGTCCACCAGTGCGCTCCATCTGGTGCGTGCCTACGCCGCCATCGCCCGCGACGGCGAGATGCCCGGTCTGCGCATGCGCACCGACGGCGCGGTGCTGCCGCCGGAGCGCGTGCTCTCCGCGAGCACTGCGCGCCGTGTCCGCCAGATGCTGGAGGGGGTGGTGACCACGGACGGCACCGCCGCCGGCGCCGACGTGCCCGGCTTCACGGTGGCGGGCAAGACCGGCACCACGCACAAGGTCGGCGCCGGCGGCTATGCCAAGGACCGCTACCAGAGTCTCTTCGTCGGCATGCTGCCTGCGGAGGATCCCCGGCTGGTGGGGCTGGTGCTCATCGACGAGCCCCGGCGCGGCGGCCACTACGGCGGTGTCGTGGCGGGGCCGGTGTTCTCGCGCATCATGCAGGGCGCCGCGCACTGGATGCAGCTGGCGCCGCGCGCGCCCAAGGCGCCGGGCTTCACCACTGCCGCCGCGGGTCAGGAGGGGCCGAACTCGTGACCGCCACCACGCCCAGCGGCAGCGTGCGCCTGTCCGAACTCCTCGAGGGGCTCGCCGATCCGCAGGACACGCCCGATCTGCTGGTGTCCGGCGTGGCCATGTCGAGCCGCGATGTCGGGCCGGGGCAGGTGTTTCTGGCGGTCCGCGGCACCCGCATGCACGGGCTGGCCTTCGCGGCGGACGCGGCGGCGCGCGGCGCCGCCTGCATCGTCTATCAGTCGGGCGAGGGGGCCGTGGCGCCGGATGTCGCGGTGCCGGCGGTGCCGGTGCCGGATCTGGCGCGGCATGTCGGCACCATCGCCGCGCGCTTCCATGGTCATCCCGCCGACGCGCTGGCGGTGACCGCGATCACCGGTACCGACGGCAAGACCTCGGTGGCGTGGCTGATGGCAGGGGCGCTGGCCCATCTGCGCACGCCGGCGCACTACATCGGCACTCTGGGCAGTGGCATTCCCGGCGGACTGTCGGCGACGCAGCACACCACGCCGGATCCCATCCGGCTGCAGGCCGCGCTGGCCGAGGCGCGCGACGCCGGCGCCCGCGCCGTGGTCATGGAGGTGTCGTCCCACGCCCTCGACCAGTGGCGGCTGTCGGGTACCCGCATCGCCTGTGCGCTGCTGACCAACCTCGGCCGCGATCATCTCGACTACCACCCGGACGTGCAGCACTACCACGACGCCAAGCGCCGGCTGTTCCGGGACTGTGCGCCGGCGGTGAGCGTGTTCAACGCCGACGACCGCATCGCGCGGCAGTGGGCCGCCGAGCAGCCCGGCGCCTGGACCTATGCGCTCGACCAGAACGCCGACGTGCGCGCGGCGGAGCCGAGCTTCACGCCGGACGGCATGCGCTTCTCGCTCGAGCACGGCGATGCGCGTGCGCAGGTGCGTGCGCCGCTGCTCGGGCGCTTCAACGTGGCCAATCTCACCGCGGTGGGCACGGCCCTGCTCGCGCAGGGGCACGCCATGCGCAACGTCGCCGCGGCGCTGTCGCGTTCGGGCGTGGTGCCGGGGCGCATGGAGCCGATCCGCGTCGACGGGAAGCCCCTGGTCATCATCGACTACGCGCACACGCCGCAGGCGCTGTCGCAGGCGCTGCTCGCCTGCCGCGCGCACACCCGCGGCAAGCTCTGGTGCGTGTTCGGCTGCGGCGGCGACCGGGATCGCGGCAAGCGCGCGCTCATGGGGCAGACCGCCGCGGCGGTCGCCGACCACATCATCATCACCGACGACAACCCGCGCAACGAGGAGCCGGAGGCCATCGCCGAGGCAGTGCTCGAGGGCGTGGGGGCGCACGGGCAGGCACGCATCATTCTCCGGCGCGCGGAAGCCATCGCCCACGCGCTGGGCGCCGCAGCGTCCGACGACATCGTGCTGATCGCCGGCAAGGGGCACGAGACCGTGCAGCAGTACGGTGCCATCGAGTACCCCTTCTCCGACCGGGACTGCGCGCGGGCACTGCTGGGTCTGGAGGCGGCGTCGTGAGCGCGCGCAGCGCCGCAGCCTTCGCCACCGCCGTCGGCGGTTCCCTGTCCGGTGCCGATGTCGGCTTCGCCGCCGTGGTCACCGACAGCCGCGCGCTGGCGCGCGGCGACTGCTTCGTCGCGCTGGTCGGTCCGCGCTTCGACGGCCACGAGTTCGTGCCGCAGGCTGCCGCTGCCGGGGCCGCGATGGCGGTGGTCGCGCGGGAATGCGACGCGCCGCTTCCGCAGGTGCGCGTCCCCGATACGCTGGAGGCGTTGCAGCGTTTCGCGGCGGAATGGCGGCGCGGCTTCGACCTCCCGGTCGTGGGCATCACCGGCAGCAACGGCAAGACCACGCTGCGCGCCATGTGCGAGGCCGTGCTGGCGCCGCTCGGTCCGCTGCTGGCCACCGAGGGCAACCGCAACAATCACATCGGGCTGCCGCTGACCCTGTGCCGGCTCGATGCCACGCACCGCGCGGCGGTCATCGAGATGGGCGCCAACCACGCCGGCGAGATCGCGATGCTCGCGGGGTTGGCCGCGCCGCGGATCGGCATCGTCACCAATGCCGGCGATGCGCATCTGGAGGGCTTCGGTTCGCGCGAGGGCGTCGCGCGCGCCAAGGGCGAGCTGTTCGCGGCGCTGCCCGCCGACGGCACGGCCATCATCAATGCCGACGATGCCTACGCCGCCTACTGGCTCGGCGTTGCCGGCGACCGGCGCGTGCTGCGCTTCGGTCTGGCCGCCGATGCCGAGGTGCGCGCGGAGGGCGTCGAGGCGGTCGACGAGGGCGCGGGCAGCCGCTTCACCCTCTGTCTGCCCGGCGGCGACCGGGCCGCGGTCACGCTGCCGCTGCCCGGTGCACACAACGTGCGCAATGCGCTGGCGGCTGCTGCCGCCGGTCATGCGCTCGGTCTCGATGCGGCGCGCATCGCCGCCGGACTGGCGGCGACGCACACGCCCGACGGCCGTCTGGCATCGCGTTCCGCGGTGGGTGGCGCCCGCATCATCGACGACAGCTACAACGCCAATCCCGATTCGCTGCGCGCCGGCATCGCGCTGCTCGCCGGGATGCACGGCACGCGCGTGCTGGCGCTCGGCGAGATGGGCGAGCTCGGTGACGCCGCCGCAGCCCGGCACGCCGAGGCCGGGCGCGCCGCGCGCGAAGCCGGTATCGACCGGCTGCTCGCGGTCGGGCCGATGGCAGGTCTCGCGGCCGAGGCCTTCGGCGACGGTGGCGCGACCTTCGACGAGCCGGCGGCCCTGGCCGCGGCGCTGCGCGGCGAGCTCGCGCGCGACTGGGTCGTGCTGGTCAAGGGATCGCGCAGCGCGGGCATGGAACGGGTCGTCGCCGCGCTGGACGCGGGCGCGGCCGACAGCGAGCCAACAGCATCGGGGGAGTCGCATGCTCTATCACGTCACTGAGTGGCTGCAGGAGCTGGAGAGCGGCTTCCGCGTCTTCCAGTACCTCACCTTCCGTTCGGTGCTGGGCGTGCTCACCGCGCTGGTGTTCTCGTTCATCGCCGGCCCGTGGATGATCCGCCGTCTGCAGTTGAGCCAGATCGGGCAGGTGGTGCGGCATGACGGGCCGCAGACCCACCTCGTCAAGTCCGGCACGCCCACCATGGGCGGGGCGCTGATCATCGCTGCGGTGACTGTCGGCACGCTGCTGTGGAGCGACCTCAGCAACCACTACGTCTGGATCGCGGTGCTGGTGACCATCGCCTTCGGCGCGGTGGGCTTCGTCGACGACTACAAGAAGATCCGCTACGGCAAGTCGCAGGGACTGAATGCGCGCCAGAAGTACTTCTGGCTCTCCCTGGCGGGCTTCGCGGCCACCACCACGATGTATGTCACCGCCACCACGCCGGTGGAGACCGCGCTGCTGCTGCCCTTCGTCAAGGACGTGACCGTTCCGCTGGGCGCGGGCTTCATCCTGTGGGCCTATCTGGTGATCGTGGGCAGCTCCAACGCGGTCAACCTGACCGACGGGCTGGACGGGCTCGCCATCATGCCGACCGTGATCATCGCCTCGGCACTGGCGGTGTTCGCCTACGCACACGGCAACGCGGTGATTGCCGAATACCTCGGCATCCCGTTCATCGCCGGAGTCGGCGAGCTGTCCATCTTCTGCACGGCGATCGCCGGTGCGGGACTCGGCTTCCTGTGGTTCAACGCCTATCCGGCGCAGGTCTTCATGGGCGACGTCGGCGCGCTGGCCCTGGGCGCGGCCCTGGGCGTGGTGGCGGTGCTGGTGCGCCAGGAACTGGTGCTCTTCGTGATGGGCGGCGTCTTCGTCGCCGAAACCCTCTCGGTGATCCTGCAGGTGGGCTCGTACAAGCTGCGCGGCAAGCGCATCTTCCGCATGGCGCCGCTGCATCATCACTACGAGCTCAAGGGCTGGCCCGAGCCGCGCATCATCGTGCGCTTCTGGATCATCACGCTGATCCTGGTGCTGATCGGCCTGTCGACGCTGAAGATCCGATGATCGGCGCGACCCTCCAGGCCCCCTTTCTCGTCGTCGGCCTCGGCGCCACCGGGGCTTCGGTGCTGCGCTTCTGCGCCGGTCGCGGCCTGCAGGCCGATGCCACCGACGATCGTGCCGCGCCCCCGGGCATCGAGGCGCTGCGCGAGGCCCACCCCGCGAGCCGCTTCGCCGTCGGCGCCTTCGCCGCGCCGCGACCGGTCACCGAATACGGCGCCGTGGTGCTGTCGCCGGGGGTGTCGCCCCAGCACGCCTTCGTGCGCGAGATTGCCGCTGCCGGGATCCCGGTGGTCGGCGACATCGAGCTGTTCGCGCAGACCGCCGAGGCGCCGATCGTCGCCATCACCGGCAGCAACGGCAAGTCGACCACCACCGCCCTGCTGGGCGCGATGGCAGGGGCCGCCGATGTCGCAGCCGGCGTCGGCGGCAATCTGGGCACGCCCGCGCTGGATCTGCTGGCGCCGGATGTCGAGCTCTACGTGCTCGAGGTGTCGAGCTTCCAGCTGGAAACCACGCACAGCCTGGCGGCAGCCGCCGCGACCGTGCTCAACCTGTCCGAGGACCATCTCGACCGCCACGGCGACATGGCGGCCTACGCCGCCGCCAAGGCACGCGTCTACCGTCACTGCGGCACCGCCGTGATCAATCGTGACGACCCCGCCACCGCGGCGGGCAGCGAGGGTGCCGCGCGCTCGGTCAGCTTCGGACTGGACCGGCCGGCGAGCAACGACGCCTACGGCATGGACGCGGGCTGGCTGATGGTCGGCGACGAGCGCCTGATCGCGATCGACGCGATGCGCATGCGCGGTGCGCACAACCACGCCAATGCGCTGGCCGCGCTGGCGCTCGCCGAGGCGGCCAGTCTGCCGCGCGCGGCCTGCCTGCGCGCGCTGGCCGGCTTCGACGGCCTGCCGCACCGCTGCCGGCTGGTGCACGCATCGGATGCGGTCCAGTGGCTGGACGACTCCAAGGCCACCAACGTCGGCGCCGCCAGCGCGGCGCTCGCCGGCATGGCCGGCACGGTGGTCTGGATCGGCGGCGGTCAGGCCAAGGGCCAGGATTTCGCGCCGCTGGCCGCGGTGCTGGCGCCGCGCGCGCGGGTCGCCATCGTCTATGGCCAGGATGCCGCCGTTCTCGAGGACGCGCTCGCCGGCGGCGGTGTGCCCACGCGGCGGGTGGCGACGCTCGAGGAAGCGGTGGCCGAGGCCGCGAACGCGGCGCTGCCCGGCGATACGGTGCTGCTGTCCCCGGCCTGTGCCAGCCTCGACCAGTTCAGCGACTACCGCGCGCGTGGCGAGCGCTTCGCGCAGCTCGCCAGGGAGATGGCGGCATGATCGGCGAACGGCTGCGCGCGCTGCCGAAGCTGCCGATGCCCGATCGCTGGCTCGGCGGGCTGACGCTGGCCCTGCTGCTGCTGGGGCTGATCATGGTGGCGTCGAGCTCGGTCGCGGTGGCGGAACAGGGCAGCGGCGGTGCCCTGGCCCTCTTCTGGCGGCAGGCGATCTACGCACTGCTGGGCGCCTTCGTTGCCATCACGCTCACCCAGATTCCGCTGGCCGCCTTCGAGCAGAACAGCATGCTGCTGCTGGGCGGGGCGATTCTGCTGCTGCTTCTGGTGCTGGTGCCGGGTATCGGGGTCGAGGTCAACAATGCGCGGCGCTGGATCGATCTCGGCATCATCCGGCTGCAGGCCTCGGAGCCGGCCCGCCTGATGGTGGTGCTCTATGTGGCCGGCTTCATCGTGCGCCGGCAGGTCGAGGTGCAGTACCAGCTCCGCGGCCTCGCCAAGCCGTTGCTGGTGATCGCGCTGGCCTGTCTCCTGCTCCTCCTGCAGCCCGATTTCGGGGCCGCCGTGATCCTGGCGGCGATCTGCTTCCTGATGCTGTTCCTGGGCGGTGTCCGGCTGCGCTACCTGTTCGTGCCGGTGCTGGCCACGGTGGGTGCCTTCGCCATGCTGGCGGTGGCGCAGCCGTACCGCGTGCGCCGCCTGCTGGGCTTCTCCGATCCGTGGGCGCATGTGGAGACCGCCGGCTGGCAGTTGTCGCAGTCGCTGATCGCGATCGGCCGGGGCGGCTGGTTCGGCGAGGGGCTGGGCAACAGTCTGCAGAAGATGCTCTACCTGCCGGAGCAGCACACCGACTTCATCTTCGCGATCTTCGCCGAGGAGTTCGGCCTCTTCGGGGTGCTGGTACTGCTCGCGCTGTACATGGGGCTGTGCTGGCGCGGCCTGCAGATCTCGGCCGTGGCCGAGGCGCGCGGAGCGCGCTTTGCCGGCTATGTGGGCTACGCGCTGAGCTACTGGCTGGCCTTCCAGGTGCTGGTGAACCTCGCGGTCAACATGGGGCTGCTCCCCACCAAGGGGCTGACCCTGCCGCTGATGAGCTACGGCGGCTCCAGCCTGCTCACGGTGTGCGCCATGGTCGGGCTGCTCCTGCGCATCGATGTGGAGAACCGCGCCGCCTCGCCGGGCCACGATGCCCGCTCCAGGCGCTCCCGCGTGGGCGCCCGCGAGGTGGCGGCATGAGGGTGCAGATCGTGGCCGGGCGTGCGGGTTTCCGGGCGGTGTCCGGTGGACACCGACCCCCGGGAGCGCTCGGCCATGGATGGCCGAGCCGGAACCCCGCGCCACGGAAGGCTGCGGACGCGAGGATCGGGTCATGAAGGTGTTGATCATGGCTGGAGGCACAGGCGGGCACGTCTTCCCGGCGCTGGCGGTGGCGGAGATCCTGCGCGCGCAGTCGCACGACGTGGTCTGGATGGGTACGGCGGCCGGCCTGGAGGCGCGCGTGGTGCCGCAGAACCGCTTCCCGCTCGAGACCATCGAGGTGCAGGGGCTGCGCAGCAGCGGAGCGGGCCGCCTGATCCGCGCGCCGCTGACCCTGGCACGGGCCCTGCTGCAGGCACTGCGCATCGTGCGCCGCCTGCGCCCCGCGGTAGTCCTGGGCATGGGCGGATTCGCTTCCGGCCCCGGCGGCGTCGCCGCGTGGCTGCTGCGCCGACCGCTGGTGGTGCACGAGCAGAATGCCGCCGCTGGCCTCACCAACCGGCTGCTGGCGCGCCTGGCGCGTCGCCGGCTGCAGGCGTTTCCGGACGCGCTTCCCGGTGCCACGACGGTGGGCAACCCGGTTCGCGAGAGCTTCGCCGCGCTGCCGGCGCCCGACGCCCGCATGAGCGGTCGCGCCGGGCCGCTGCGTCTGCTGGTGGTGGGCGGCTCGCAGGGTGCGCGCGCGCTCAACATCACCGTGCCGGCGGCGCTCGGCCGGCTGCCTGCGGGCACCTACGAGGTGCGCCACCAGGGCGGCCGCACCGTCGAGGCCGCGGAGGGCGCCTATGCCGATGCCGGCCGGCAGGCGCGCATCGAGGCCTTCATCGAGGACATGGCCGAGGCCTACGGCTGGGCCGATCTGGTGGTGAGCCGCTCGGGCGCGATGACCGTCGCCGAGCTGGCGGCAGCCGGCGTGGCATCGATCCTGGTGCCATTCCCGTCGGCGGTCGACGACCACCAGACCCGCAATGCCCAGCATCTGGTCGATGCCGGTGCGGCGGTGCGGGTCGCCGAGTCGGCGCTGACGCCCGAGCGCCTTGCCGGGATCCTGAGCGAGCACGCCGATCGCGCCCGCCTGCTGGGCATGGCGCGCGCCGCACGCGCCGCCGCGGCACCCGACAGCGGCCGCCGCATCGCGGATGCCTGCCTGGAGGTGGCGTCGCCATGAATGCCGTCCACCAGCAGGACATGCGGAGCCGGCCGATGCGCCGCGTGCGGCGGCTGCACTTCGTCGGCATCGGCGGCAGCGGCATGGCCGGCATCGCCGAAGTGCTCTGCAACCTGGGCTATGACGTCAGCGGCAGCGACATGAAGGCCTCTGCCGTCACCGAGCGGCTGCAGGGCATGGGCGTGACCGTGCACTTCGGCCACGATGCCGGGCACGTCCGCGATGTCGATGCCGTGGTGGTATCGACCGCCATCGACCCGACCAATCCCGAGGTCGCCGCCGCGCGCGCCGCCCGCACGCCGGTGGTGAGGCGCGCCGAAATGCTGGCCGAACTGATGCGCTTCCGCTACGGCATCGCCATCGCCGGCACGCACGGCAAGACCACGACCACCAGCCTGGTGGCGGCGGTGCTGGCCGAGGGCGGGCTCGACCCCACCTTCGTGGTCGGCGGCCGGGTGAAGTCGGCCGGTGCCAATGCACGCCTCGGCGAGGGGCACTATCTGGTGGCCGAGGCCGACGAGAGCGATGCCTCCTTCCTGCATCTCAACCCGCTGATCGCCGCGCTGACCAACATCGACGCCGATCACCTGGAAACCTACGGCGGCGACTTCCAGAAGCTGCTCGATACCTATGTCGAGTTCCTGCAGCGCCTGCCGTTCTACGGGCTGGCGGTGATCTGCGCAGACGACGCCCACAACCGTGCGCTCATCGGTCAGATCGGGCGGCCGGTCATGACCTACGCGCTGGAGGCCGACGCCGACTTCCGTGCCCGCGACCTGGTCGCCGGCGAGGGGGGCACGCGCTTCGCGGTGGAAGCGCCGGACGGCCGGCACGACGATCTCTTCCTCGCCATGCCGGGTCGCCACAACATCGCCAATGCGCTGGCCGCCATCGCGATCGCGCGCGAGCTGGAGGTACCGTGGGATGCCATCGCCCGCGGTCTCTCCGGCTTCCAGGGCATCGGCCGGCGACTGGAGCCCTGCGGCGCGCTGACCTTCGGCGATGCCGCCGTCAGTCTGATCGATGACTACGGCCACCATCCCCGCGAGCTCGAGGCAACCTTCGAAGCGGTGCGCGCGGCCTGGCCCGGCCGCCGCCTGCTGGTCGTCTTCCAGCCGCATCGCTACACCCGCACGCGCGACTGCTTCGATGATTTCTGCGCGGTGCTGTCGAGCGCCGATGCCGTCATTCTGTGCGAGGTCTACCCTGCCGGCGAGCAGGCCATCTCCGGCGCCACGTCGGCGGCGCTGGCGACCGCCATGCGGGCGCGCGGCAAGGTGGTGCCGGTGGTCGTGCACACCCCCGCGGATGTGGTCGACCTGCTGCCCGATGTCGCGCGCGACGGCGATATCGTGCTGACCCTGGGCGCCGGCGACATCGGCACGCTGCCCGCGCGACTGCGCGAGCGCTTCGGCGCCGGGGCGACGGCATGAACGCCGCCATCGATACCGGTCGGGTGCGCGGCCGCGTGCTGCGCGACGAGCCCATGGCGCGGCACACATCCTGGCGCGTCGGCGGGCCTGCCGACCGCTACTTCGAGCCGGCGGATCGCGCCGATCTCCTGGCCTTCATCGCGTCGCTTGCCGATGACGAGCCGCTGCACTGGGTGGGTCTGGGCAGCAACCTGCTGGTGCGGGACGGTGGCCTGCGCGGCACGGTGATCGCGCTGCACGGCGCGCTCGACACGCTGGTGCTCGAAGCCGCCACCGACGCCGATCCGGAATCGCGGACCGTGTTCGCCGAAGCCGGCGTGCACTGCGCGCGTCTTGCCAAGTTCACCGAGCGCGAGGGCCTTGCAGGACTCGGCTTCATGGCCGGCATTCCCGGCACCGTAGGCGGTGCGCTGGCGATGAACGCCGGGGCGTGGGGCGGTGAAACCTGGCCGGCGGTCGAAGCGGCCGAGGTCGTGCTGCGCGGCGGCGGGACGCGCTGGCTGACGCGCAACGCCGTCGACTACGGTTATCGCCACGTCGCGCTTCCCGAGGCCGCCCTCGGCTTCATCGCCGCGCGCTTCGCGGTGTCCGCCGACGCCGACGGCAGTCAGGCTGCCGCGGTGCGCACCCAGCTGGCCCGGCGCAAGGCCACGCAGCCGGTGGGCCGCCCCAGCGCAGGCTCGACCTTCCGCAACCCGCCGGGCGACTTCGCCGCGCGCCTCATCGAGGCGGCGGGGCTCAAGGGGTATCGCATCGGTGGCGCCGGTATTTCCGAGCAGCACGCCAACTTCATCCTCACCGAGACGGGCGCGCGCGCGGCCGATGTCGAGGCGCTCATCGGCCACGTGCAGCGCACCGTGGCCGAGCGCACCGGCATCCGGCTCGAGGCCGAGGTGCGCGTCGTCGGCGAGCCCGATGGAGGTGCGGCATGACGGGCCGGATCACCGACGCGCGCGCCTTCGGCCGGGTCGCCGTGCTTGCCGGGGGCTGGTCCCCGGAGCGCGAGATCAGCCTGCAGTCCGGCGCCAACGTCTACAACGCGCTGCTGCGGCGCGGCGTCGATGCCGAGATGCTGGACATCGACCGCGCCGATCTGCTGGGCGACCGCCTGGCCGGCTTCGATCGCGTGCTCAACCTGATGCACGGCCGCGGCGGTGAGGACGGCACCGTGCAGGCGCTGCTCGATCTGCGCGGCCTGGTCTACCCCGGCAGTGGGCTGGCGGCATCGGCGCTGGCCATGGACAAGCTGCGCAGCAAGCGCGTCTGGCGCGACGCCGGATTGCCGACGCCCGCCTTTGCGGCGCCGGCCACGCTCGACGAGGCGATGGAGGCGGGCGCGGCGATCGGCTATCCGCTGTTCGTGAAGCCGGTGGCCGACGGCTCGTCCGTGGGCATCAGCAAGGTGCACGCGGCTGCGGAGCTGGAAGTCGCCTTCGCGGAGGCGGCGCGCTACGGCGACGTGCTCATGGAGGCCTTCGCCGCCGGCCGCGAGCTGACCTGCACCGTGCTCGGCGGCGAGGCGCTGCCGCTCATCTGCATCGAGCCCGACGGCGCCTTCTACGACTATCACGCCAAGTATCTGTCGGATGCGACGCGCTATCTGTGCCCGGCGCCGGTCGACGCGGATCTGACCCGGCGCGTGCAGACCATGGCGCTGCAGGCCTTCGCCGCCATCGGCGCGCGCCACTGGGGTCGGGTCGATTTCATGCTCGACGCCGAGGGCGCGCCGCAGCTGCTGGAGATCAACACGCTGCCCGGCATGACCACCCATTCGCTCGTCCCCATGGCCGCGGCGGCGGTGGGGATCGACTTCGACGCGCTGTGCTGGCGCCTGCTCGAGCTCACCATGGAGGAATCGCCATGATCGATCTGCGATCGGACTGGCGCGGCGGGTTGATCCCGCTGCTCGCCGGCATGCTGCTGGCCGGCGGTGCCGGCGCCGCCACGCATGCCATCGTCGAGCGCGATGAAGGCGTGACGCGGCTGGTGCTTCCCGAGGTGCCGCGTCACGTCGACGGTGCCGAGCTGCGCGCGCTGGTGCGCCGGCATGACGCGGGCGGTCTCGCGACCGTCGACCTCGCCGCGCTGCGCGCCGACATCGAGGCCATCGACTGGGTGGCCTCGGCAGGTGTCCGCCGGAGCTGGCCCGACGGGCTGGTGGTGCGTATCCGCGAGCACCGGCCGGTGGCACGCATGGGGGGCGGTCGCTATCTGACGGCCGCGGGCCGGGTCGTGACGCTGGAGGCGGTGGCCTCGGCCGAAGCGCTGCCGCTGCTGGGGGTCGATGAGGCTCATGCGGCCAATGCCTTCGATGCGCTGACGGCGCTTCGCGACGGGCTCTCGGCAACCGCGCTGGCGCCCGCCGAGATTCGCCGCGACGCCCGCGGCAGCTGGACGCTGGTGGATACCGCCGGAGTCAGCTTCCGCCTCGGGAAGGGCGATCCGGTGACGCAGCTTCCGCGCCTGCGCGATGCGGTTGCACCGGCGCTCGGCGGGCGCCTCGAGCGGGTCGCGTACGTCGACCTGCGCTACGGAAACGGTTTCGCAGTGGGCTGGGACGACACCGGCCCGGAGATGGAGTAATGGCGAAGAAGGGCAACAACCGGCTCCTGGTCGGACTCGATATCGGGACTTCCAAGGTGGCGGCCATCGTCGGCGACATGCACGACGACGGCACGCTGGAGATCGTCGGGCACGGCGAGGCGCCGTCCAAGGGCCTGTCCCGCGGCGTGGTGGTGGACATCGAGGCCACCACCGGCGCCATACGGCGGGCCGTCGAGGAGGCCGAGCTGATGGCCGGCTGCCGCGTGCAGTCGGTCTACGCCGGCATCTCGGGCAGCCACGTCCGCGCGGTGAACTCGCAGGGGATCGTCGCGGTGCGCAGCCGCGAGGTCACCGAGACCGACAAGGAGCGCGTCATCGACGCAGCCCGCGCGGTGGTCATCCCCACCGATCAGCGTGTCCTGCACGTGGTGCCGCAGGAGTGGTCGGTGGACGGTCAGGAAGGCATCCGCGAGCCGGCCGGCATGGCCGGTGTACGGCTCGAGGCCAAGGTGCACATCGTGTCGGTGGGAACCTCGGCGGCGCAGAACATCTACAAGTGCGTCGAGGGCTGCGGGCTGGAGATCGACCGCCTGATCCTCGAGCCGCTGGCCTCCAGCTACGCGGTGCTGCAGCCGGACGAGCGCGATCTCGGCGTCTGCCTGGTGGACATCGGCCACGGCACCGCCGACATTGCCATCTTCAAGGATGGCTCCATCCGGCACATCGCCGTGGTGCCGGTGGCGGGCGAGTACGTCACCCGCGACATCGCCGCCATGTTCCGCACGCCGAGCCAGTCGGCCGAGGCCATCAAGCGCGAGTACGGCTGCGCCTGGCCGCAGATGTGCGAGCCCGGCGATGCCGTCGAGGTGCCTTCCACCGGGGATCATCCCTCGCGCCAGATCTCGCGCCAGGAGATGGCCGAGGTCATCAAGGCGCGCTACGAGGAGCTGTTCCGCGAGTTCATCGCGCGCGAGCTGCATCGCAGCGGCTTCTACGACCTCATCGCCAGCGGCATCGTCCTCACCGGCGGCAGCGCCCGCCTGCCCGGAGTGATCGAGCTGGCCGAGGAGATCTTCCAGGTCCCGGTGCGTCTCGGCGTGCCGCAGGACCAGGTCAAGGGCATCACCGATGTCACCAAGAACCCGTCATACGCCACAGCAGTCGGCCTGCTGCTGTTCGGGCGTGATCAGCGACCGCACGAGCGTGTCGACTTCGACCAGGCCGGAGTGAAGCAGCTGTGGCAACGGGTACGCAGCTGGTTCCAGGGCAATTTCTGATCCGCAACGGCAAGCGCACGCGCAGGAGGTAACACCAATGAGCGAAATGTTCGAAGTACTGGATGGCCAGTCCCCCGAAAGAGCCATCATCCGCGTCATCGGGGTGGGCGGCGGTGGCTGCAACACCGTCAACCAGATGGTCGAGGCCGAGATCGAGGGCGTCGAGTTCATCTGCTCCAACACCGATCGGCAGCATCTCGACCGGTCCAAGGCCGCCAACATCCTGCAGATCGGCGCCGCCGTGACGCGCGGGCTGGGCGCCGGCAGCGACCCCGAGAAGGGGAGGGCCGCCGCCGAGGAGGATCGTGACCGCATCCGCGACCTGCTGGAAGGCACCGACATGCTCTTCCTCACCGCCGGCATGGGCGGTGGCACCGGCACCGGTGCGGCGCCGGTGATCGCCGAGATCGCGCGCGAGCTCGACATCCTGACGGTGGCAGTGGTCACCAAGCCCTTCATGTTCGAGGGCAAGAAGCGCAACTCGGCCGCGGTCAACGGCATCAGCGAGCTGCACAAGCACGTCGACTCGCTGATCCTGATCCCGAACGAGCAGCTGCAGCGGGTGCTCGGTGACGACGCCACCATGGACGAGTGCTTCCGCAAGGCGAACGACGTCCTGCAGAACGCGGTCCAGGGCATCTCCGATCTGATCACGCGCCCGGGCCAGGTCAACGTCGATTTCGCCGACGTGTCCACGGTGATGCGCTCGCGCGGCAAGGCGATGATGGGGCTGGGCCGCTCCAGCGGCGACGACCGCGCCATCAACGCCGTCGACGAGGCGCTGACCAGCCCGCTGCTCGACGACATCGAGCTGACCAACGCCCAGGGCATCCTGGTCAACGTCGCCTGCGACCACTCGCTGAAGATGGGCGAGATCAACCGCATCATGGGCCGCGTGCTGGAGATCGCCAGCGAGGACGTCGATCTCAAGTTCGGCACCTCGCTGGACGAGAATCTGGACGGCGAGCTGCGCGTCACGGTGGTGGCCACCGGCCTGGGCGGTGCGCAGGCGCAGCCGCAGCCGGTGCACGACCCCAACAGCAACGTCACGCCCATCAGCCGTCAGCCGGCGGCCGACGTCAACGGCCAGCCTCGCCAGGGTTCGGTGGAAGTGCCGGCGGTGATGCGCGAGTCGGGCGGCCGGGTCGCGGTCGGTCAGGACTTCCGGAGCCGGAGCATTCCCGACGAGGAAGTGCTCAACATTCCGGCCTTCCTCCGCAATCAGGCGGACTGACCGTCAGCCGGGCGCAGCCGTTGCGCCCCGGGCCGGGGATGCACCCGGTCCGGGGCGGCGTCGCGTTCAGTCTGGATACCGGGTCATGGTGCTGTCATAATGATTCATTAAGCACAATGCACCAAGACGAGGCAGGACGCCCGACCCTGATGCTCAAACAACGAACGCTGAAGAATCCGGTCCGCGCATCCGGCGTCGGACTGCACAGCGGCCGCAAGGTCTACATGTCCCTGCTGCCGGCCGATCCCGACACCGGCATCGTGTTCCGGCGCATCGACCTGCCCGGCGCGCCCGAAGTCCCCGCGCGCGCGCATCTGGTCACCGATACGCAGCTGTGCACCTGTCTGACCAATGACGACGGTCTCAAGATCCAGACCATCGAGCACCTGCTGTCGGCGTTGTCCGGCATGGGCGTCGATAACGCCGTCGTCGAGCTGTCCGCGCAGGAAGTGCCGATCATGGACGGCAGCGCCGGGCCCTTCGTGTTCCTCGTGCAGTCCGCCGGCGTGGTCGAGCAGGATGCCGCCAAGCAGTTCCTGCGCGTGACCCGCCCGGTTCAGGTGCAGGACGGCGACAAGATGGCGCGGCTGGAGCCCTTCGACGGCTTCCGGCTGTCCTTCGGCATCGAGTTCGCCCATCCGGTCGTGCGCGGCACGCGTCAGCACGTCACCATCGACTTCTCGAGCACGAGCTTCGTGCGCGAGGTGGCGCGTGCGCGGACCTTCGGATTCATGCAGGACGTTGAGTTCATGCGGGCACGCAACCTCGCGCTCGGCGGCAGCCTGGAGAACGCGGTGGTCCTCGACGAGTACCGGGTGCTCAACCGCGACGGCCTGCGCTACGACGACGAGTTCGTGCGCCACAAGATCCTCGATGCGGTCGGCGATCTCTATCTCGTTGGTCATAGCGTGCTGGGCGCCTATTCGGCCTTCAAGTCCGGTCACGATCTCAACAACCGGCTCGCGCGTGCGCTGCTCGAGAACGAGGATGCGTGGGAGCTGACCACGGTCGCGGATGCCGGAGACGCGCCGGTGCAGTTCATTCCGGCGCTGCCCGTCACCGCCTGAGCCATCGGCGGCCGGAAGGCCTTTACCGCCCCGATAGTTGTCACGGGCGTGACAGGACGCCTAGACTGCGGGAATGCACTTGAATTCAGCGGGGATTCAGTCTCCAGCACGGGCGCCGTTTGTCTGGCGGCGCGCGGCGGGGCGGACCCGGATTTCAATACGTCGACAGTCGACACCGCGCCTCTGCAGCCATTCGGTGATGCGGCGCGATTCCAGCCGCGCGCGCGCCGCGGCCGCCGCGTTGTCGGCGAAGACCACGACGCAGTCGCCGCGCAGGTTCGCGACGCGAAGCGCGGGCGCCCAGGGCGCATCCAGCTTCTGCAGTTCCGCGCTGAGCGCCTGCAGGCGGGCAGCGCGCGCCAGCACTCGCGCCGTCGTGCCGCTGCGGCTGTCGAGCACTTCCGAGAGACGCGCGCCGGTGGGCGTCAGCGCGTCGGACGCCTTTTTCATCAGTTGAGAGAACCGGACGGATGCAGATCATCATCGTAGACCATCGACGAGGTACGTCGCGCCGCTTCGATCTGCGGCGGGTGCGCGTGCGTGCGCTGGCCGTCCTCGGCGGTGCCGGTGCCTTCCTGACGATGGCGCTGTTGATCGCCGGTGGCTGGAAGCTGCACGACCTGATGGTCCCGCAGCGCGTGGAAGTGGTGGATCTCTGGGGGGTCGACAACACCGACCAGCGCCAGGAGATCGCGGCCCTGCGCGAGCGCATCCACGACGAATCGACCGCATTCGCGCGTCGCATCGCCACGCTGCAGGCTCATGTCGCCCGTCTGGATGCCGCCGGCGAGCGCATGACCCGCCTCGCCGACCTCGAGGACGGCGAGTTCAACTTCGGCGAATCGCCCGCCGTCGGCGGTCCGCTGACCGAGCAGGGCGACACCCCCGAGCTGGCCGCGCTCGCCGACGAGCTCGATTCGCTCGAGGCGCGCGTGCGGAGCCGTTCGCGCCAGCTGAGCGTGCTCGAGGACATGCTCGTGGATTCGCACGTGCGCGACGCGTCGCGCCCCGAGGGGCGCCCGGTGGCGAGCGGATACATCTCCTCGGGCTACGGGCGTCGCACCGATCCGTTCACCGGGCGTCCGGCCGCGCACTACGGACTCGACTTCGCTGCGCGCACCGGTACCGATGTCACCGCGGTCGGTTCCGGCATCGTCGAGGTCGCCGGTGACCGGCCCGGCTACGGGCACATGGTCGAGATCAACCACGGCAACGGCTACATCACGCGCTACGGGCACAACAGCAAGCTGCTGGTGCGCGCCGGCGAGCGCGTGACGCGCGGGCAGGTCATCGCCGAAGTCGGCGATTCCGGCCGTGCCACAGGGCCGCACCTGCACTTCGAGGTATGGCAGGACGGGCGCACGGTCGATCCGGTGCGCTACGTGCGCGCCGCGCGCTGATCGCGCTCCGCCAGTCGGTACCACCGGCGGTACCGAACCGGTTCGCTCGGAGCCCCGCGTTCCGCCCGTTTTCCCGTTCCGCACGCCGCAGCGATGCTGCCATGCAGCACCGCGGTGCGCCGCGGTCCGGCCGCTGACGGATGCGCTCGGTCGGCAGCCGGCATAATGTGCGATTGACGTCCCCGCCGGGCGCCCGGCCCGCAGGCGGCGTGCCTCCGTCTCAAGCCCGCGAGTATCGATGTTCAACAATGTGATGGCTCGGCTGTTCGGCAGCCGGAATCAGCGTGTCGTTTCCCGCATGCGCGGTCTGGTGACCCAGGTCGCCAAGCTTGAGGACGAGCTGCAGGCACTCTCGGACGAGGCGCTTGCCGCCAAGACCGACGAGTTCCGCAAGCGGCTGGCCGAAGGCGCCAGCCTGGAGAGCCTGCGCGCCGAGGCCTTCGCCGTGGTGCGCGAAGCCGGCCGGCGCTGGCTCGGCATGCGCCATTTCGACGTGCAGCTCATCGGCGGCTCGGTGCTCGACAGCGGTCGCATCGCCGAGATGAAGACCGGCGAGGGCAAGACGCTGGTCGCCACGCTCGCGGTCTACCTGAACGCGCTGCCCGCCAGGGGCGTTCACGTGGTGACCGTCAACGAGTATCTGGCACGCCGCGACGCCGAGTGGATGGGGCGCGTCTACCGGGGGCTGGGCATGACCGTGGGCGTGGTGGTGCCGCAGCAGGACCGCGAGGAGAAACGGGCGGCCTACCAGGCCGACATCACCTACTGCACCAACAACGAGCTGGGCTTCGACTATCTGCGCGACAACATGGCCTTCCGCCAGGAAGACAAGATGCAGCGCGGGCACGCCTTCGCGATCATCGACGAGGTCGACTCGATCCTCATCGACGAGGCCCGCACGCCGCTGATCATCAGCGGCCCCACCGACGACAAGCCCGAGCTCTACAAGAAGATCAACGAGATCGCGCCCCGCCTGATCAAGCAGGAGGAGGAGGACGGTCCCGGCGACTTCTCCGTGGAGGAGAAGAACAAGCAGATCTACCTCACCGAGGAGGGGCACGATCACGTCGAGGAGCTGATGCGCGAAGCGGGTCTGCTCGAGGAGGGCGACAGCCTCTACGACGCCCAGCACATCGTGCTGATGCACCACCTCAACGCCGCCCTGCGCGCGCACCATCTGTACAAGCGCGACGATCACTACATCGTGCGCAACGGCCAGGTGGTGATCATCGACGAGTTCACCGGCCGCATGATGGTCGGCCGTCGCTGGTCCGACGGCCTGCATCAGGCGGTGGAGGCGAAGGAAGGTGTCGCCATCCAGCAGGAGAACCAGACGCTGGCGTCGATCACCTTCCAGAACTACTTCCGCCTCTACGACAAGCTCGCCGGCATGACCGGCACGGCCGATACCGAGGCCTACGAGTTCCAGAGCATCTACGGTCTGGAAGTGGTCGTCATCCCGACCCACAAGCCCATGGTGCGCGATGACCGCGCCGATCTCGTCTACATCTCCGCACAGGAGAAGTTCGAGGCGGTCTGCGCCGAGGTCGTCGAGGCCCACGGCAAGGATCAGCCCGTCCTGCTCGGCACCGCCAGCATCGAGACGTCCGAGCTGCTCTCGCGTCTCCTCAACCAGGCCGGCGTCGCGCACGAGGTGCTCAACGCCAAGCAGCACGAGCGCGAGGCCGACATCATCGCGCAGGCCGGACGGCCGGGCGCGGTGACCATTGCCACCAACATGGCCGGCCGCGGTACCGACATCGTGCTCGGCGGCGCGCTCGACGCCGAGCTGGCGCAGATCGACGAGGCGGACACCGCCGCCCGCGAAGCCGCCAGGCAGGACTGGCAGGCGCGCCACGATCAGGTCATCGCCTCCGGCGGTCTGCTGGTGATCGGCTCGGAGCGCCACGAGTCGCGGCGCATCGACAACCAGCTGCGCGGGCGTTCCGGTCGTCAGGGTGATCCGGGTGCCACGCGCTTCTACCTGTCGCTCGACGACAACCTCATGCGCATCTTCACGCCGCCGCGCATGCGCGCGATGCTGCAGAACATGGGCATGGAGAAGGGCGAGGCCATCGAGCACCGGTGGGTCACGCGCGCCATCGAGACCGCCCAGCGCAAGGTGGAGTCGCACAACTTCGACATCCGCAAGCATCTGCTGGACTACGACAACGTCGCCAACGATCAGCGCAAGGTCGTCTACGAGCTGCGCGACAACCTCATGGGGGCCGACGACGTCAGCGACCTCATCGAGAATGTCCGCGACGAGGTCGTCGACGGCGTGATCGACGCCTACATCCCGCCGCAGAGCGTCGAGACCCTGTGGGATGCCGAGGGCCTCGAGAATGCGCTGCGCAAGGATTTCGAGCTCGAGCTGCCGGTCCGCCGCTGGCTCGACGAGGAGAAGAACCTCAACGAGGCAGGGCTGCGGCAGCGCATCCGCGATGCACTGGTCGAAGCCTACGAGGCCAAGCGCGAGCAGGTAGGCGCCGAGGTGTTGCAGCACTTCGAGAAGGCCATCTCGCTGAACGTGCTCGACCGTCTCTGGCGCGAGCATCTGGCGGCCATGGACTACCTGCGACTGGGCATCCACCTGCGTGGCTACGCGCAGCGTGACCCCAAGCAGGAGTACAAGAAGGAAGCCTTCACGATGTTCAGCGACATGATCGCCCGCTTCAAGCACGAGGTGATCAGCGTGCTGGCGCGGGTCCAGGTCAAGAGCGAGGAGGACGTCCAGAACGTCGAGGCGCAGCGCCGCGAACCCGAGAAGATGGAGTTCCGGCACGCCGAGGCGGAGCAGGTCGCGACCGGAGCGGTTGCCTCCGGCGAGGCGCCGCAGCCGGCGCAGGCCGCCGCCGCCGGCGCGGTCGGCGGCGGTGCCGCTGCAGCCGCGGATGGCGGCGGCGCGCGGCGCCTGCCGCTGGGTGCGGATGCGCCGGCGCCGCAGGCCAAGCCCGAGACCGTTCGCCGCGACGTGCCGAAGGTCGGCCGCAACGACGCCTGTCCGTGCGGCTCGGGCAAGAAGTACAAGCACTGCCACGGACGCATCGAGTAGCGCGCATGGCGGTCAATCTCACCGAGCCGGGCCCGCTGCTGCCGGTCGGCGGTATCCGGCTGGGAACCGCTGCCGCCGGCGTGCGCGCCCCCGACCGCGACGATCTCCTGCTGCTGGCCTGCGATGCCGGTACCAGCGTCGCCGCGCTGTTCACGCGCAATGCCTTCTGCGCGGCGCCGGTGACGCTTTGCCGGCAGCGGCTGGCCGAGCGCACCGCCGTGCACGGGCTCCTGATCAACGCCGGCAATGCCAATGCCGGCACCGGCGCCGCCGGCCTGGACGCCGCCCGCCAGTGCGCGGCCGCCGCCGAGACCCAGCTCGAGGGCATGGTGCTGCCGTTCTCCACCGGCGTCATCGGAGAGGCACTGCCGGTCGCGCGCATCAGCTCGGCGGTGCCGCGGGCGGCAGGCAATCTGCGTGCAGATGGCTGGCTGGCGGCCGCGCGCGCCATCATGACCACGGACACTGTCCCCAAGGGCTGCAGCCGGCAGCTCGAGATCGGCGGCAGGACCGTGACCATCACCGGCATCGCCAAGGGCGCGGGCATGATCTGCCCGGACATGGCGACCATGCTCGCCTTCGTCGCCACCGACGCGGCGGTATCGCGCTCGACCCTGCAGCGCGCGCTCGCGGAGGCAGCGGCGGACAGCTTCAACGCCATCACGGTGGACGGCGATACCTCCACCAACGACAGCCTCGTCCTGATGGCGACCGGTGCCTCCGGCGCGCCCGCGCTGGCGCCCGACAGCGACGACTATGCGCGCTTCCTGGCGGCGCTCCAGGCCGTGTGCGGCACGCTCGCGCAGGCGGTGGTGCGCGATGGCGAGGGCGCCACGCGCTTCATCACCGTGCGCGTCGAGCAGGCGCGTGATCGCGACGAGGCGCGTCGCGTGGCCTATACGCTGGCCCATTCTCCGCTGTTCAAGACGGCGGCCTTCGCCGGCGATGCCAACTGGGGCCGCATCCTGGCGGCGGTGGGGCGCGCGCCGGTCGATGCCCTCGATCTCTCGCGCGTCACCATCGCGATCGACGACGTGCCACTGGTGGCCGCCGGCGAACCGCATCCCGACTACAGCGAGGCCGCCGGCAGCGCGGTCTTCGCGCGCGCCGAATTCACGGTGCGCATCCAGCTCGGCCGCGGTCGGACCGCGGCGGAGGTCTACACCTGTGACTTCTCCTACGACTACGTGCGCATCAACGCCGAATACCGCAGCTGAGGGCGAGGCCCGCGAGCTGCCGGTGGCTGCGGCCGCGCTGCGCAACGGGCGCGGCGAGGTGCTGCTGGCCGAGCGCGCGCCCGGCAAGCCCTATGCGGGCATGTGGGAGCTGCCCGGCGGCAAGCTCGAAGCCGGCGAGACCGCGCTGGACGCCCTGCGCCGGGAGCTCGACGAGGAGCTCGGCATCACCGTCACCGATGCCGCGCCGCTGATCCGGCTGCGGCACGCCTATCCCGAATTCACGGTGGCCCTCGATGTCTTCGAGGTCGCCACCTGGCAGGGCACGCCGCGTCCCCGCGAGGGGCAGCGCCTGTCCTGGGTGGCGCCGCAGGCGATGCACGGGTGGCCGCTGCTGCCCGCTGACGCTCCCATCGTCACCGCGCTGCGTCTGCCGGCGTGCTACGCCATCACGCCGCCCGAGCTGACGCCGCCCGCCGTGCTGGCGGGCCTCGAGGCGCTGCCGGCCGGCTGCCTGCTCCGGCTGCGTCTGCCGACCCTGTCGGACGGCGAGTACGCGGCGCTCGCCGGCGTGGTCTGCGCCTCGATAGGCGGCGGGCGCCTGGTGGTCGATCGCGACCCGGCGCTGGCCGACCGGCTCGGCTGCCGGCTGCACCTGAACGGCGCGGCGCTGCAGGACCGCGGCGGGGTGGCGCGCCCCACCGATCCGCCGTTGCTGGTCTCGATTCACGATGCCGCCGAGCTCCGCGCGGCCGAAGCCTGCGGCGCCGAGGCCGTGGTGCTGGGGCCGGTGGCGCGGACGGCGAGTCATCCCGATGCCCGGCCCCTGGACTGGGCCGGCTTCGCGGCGATCGCCGCATCGGCGGCGGTGCCGGTCTACGCCATCGGCGGCATGACGCCGGCCATGGCGGCCACCGCACGGCACCACGGGGGGCAGGGGGTGGCCGGCATCGGTGCGTTCTGGCCGGCGGCGCCGGCCGGCTGATCGACCCGGGTCATCACACTCCTGCAAAACAACGAGTGTCGGGTTGGTCGGTAGCGGTTATGGTCCCGCAATCGATTCTCGATCAGGCAGGAGACCATGGACGGAAGCGATCGCGCGCAGTTCGACACCGTCATCCGCGGCGCCACCGTCTTCGACGGGCTCGGCGGCGCCCCGATGCAGACGGACGTCGCCGTCCACGAGGGCAGGATCGCCGCTGTCGGCGGTGATGTCGGCCGCGGCCGGGAGGAAGTCGATGCCCATGGCCAGTGGCTGATGCCGGGGCTGCTCGATATCCACACCCATTTCGATCTCGAGGTCGAGCTCGCGCCGGGTCTGCCCGAGGCGCTGCGTCACGGCAGTACCACGGTCGTGATGTCGAACTGCTCGCTGGGTCTCGCCTTCGGTAACCAGCGCCGGGGGGATGCCGATCCGGTGGTGGATTGCTTCGCGCGTGTCGAGAACGTGCCCAAGCATGTGCTGCGCAAGGTGGCGGATGCGGCCGACTGGCAGGATTCCGGCGCCTATCTCGACCATTTCGACCGCATGCCGCTGGGGCCCAATGTCGCCGCCATGATCCCGCATTCGATGCTGCGTATCGAGGTGATGGGGCTGCAGGATTCGGTCAGCAGGGACCCCACCCCGGACGAGCTCGCGCGCATGGAGTCGCTGCTGGAGAAGGGCATGCGCGAGGGCTATGTCGGCTTCTCCACCGACGCGCTGCCGTTCCACTATCTGGCCAACCAGCCCAATGTGCGCAAGCAGATTCCCACGCAGTTCGCGCCCTTCGGCGAGCTCAAGCGCCTGACCCACGTGGTGCGGCGCTGGGGGCGCGTGTGGCAGGCCACGCCGCCCAAGGACAGCAAGGTCGGCATCCTGCGCAACTTCCTGCTGACCTCCGGGCGTCTGTTCGGCCGCCCGCTCAAGGTGACCGCGGTGGCGGCCATCGACCTGGTCATGAACCGCTCGATCATGCGCATGGGGCTGGTGCTCTCCCGGCTGCTCAACTCGCGCTTCATCGGCGGGCATTTCCGCTTCCAGGCGCTGCCGGCGCGCTTCAAGACCTGGAGCGACGGCGTCATTACGCCCATCGCCGAGGAGATCCCGGAGCTCCGCCGCCTCAACGAGTGCGATCTCGAGGATCGTGAGGGGCGCCTGCGCATCCTGAACGATCCGGAGTACGTCAAG
The DNA here is from genome assembly GCF_023145115.1 of Algiphilus sp. NCBI lineage: Bacteria > Pseudomonadati > Pseudomonadota > Gammaproteobacteria > Nevskiales > Algiphilaceae > Algiphilus > Algiphilus sp. The sequence goes on along the minus strand of NZ_JAGLEJ010000005.1, from coordinate 14,397 downwards.
GCCTTCCGCCGCATGTGGTACCACGGGCGGCGCGGCTTCGGGCCGGCGCGCATCAAGCACTGGCTGAAGATCGACGACAACGTGCTCTCGCGCGACCTCGGCGACATGACCATCGACGACTGCCCGGTCGAGGTATGGCACGGCGAGACCATGAAGGCCGTCCGCGACCGCCTGGTGGCCTGGCAGCGCAGTGGCGAGGGAGTCCGCAGCGAGGCCGAGGCCGAGGCCTTCGCGAGCTTCCTGGATGCGCCGGACGATGCCGAATTCCTGCTCCACCTGCTGCGCCGCTACGACACCGCGCTGCGCTGGTGGATCATCTCGGCCAACCGCGACATGGCGGTGGTCGAGGATCTCCTGTTCAACCCGCTGCTGCTCCCCGGGTTCAACGACAGCGGTGCGCATCTCACCAACATGGCCTTCTACGACGGCAACCTGCGCATGCTCAAGATCGCGCAGAAGCGCGGGCTCGCCCGCGTGGCGCTGGCCGTGCGCCGGCTGACCAGCGAACCGGCCGAGTTCTTCGGCGTCGACGCGGGCACGCTCGCGGTCGGCGCGCGCGCCGACCTGCTGCTGGTCGATCCGGAGCGGCTCGCGGTGTGGGAGCCGGAAGCCACCTATCGCTACGTGTGGCGGGAGGCCTTCGACCACCATCAGCTGGTGAACCGTTCCGAGGGCGTCGTGCGGCGCGTCTACGTCAACGGCCACTGCGCGTTCGCGGACGGTGACTTCGGCGCCGACTTCGAGCGCGTGCCCATGGGTCAGGTCCTGCGCAGCCGCGACCATGATCCGGCGGCCGCGAACGCGCCGGCGATGGCGCGCGCTGCCTGAGGCGCGGCGTCAGCGCTCCGGCGTCGCGATCTCGATGGTCGCGGTGTCGCGCAGCGGGGTCTCGCGCACCAGGGCGTCGTTGAGACGCGAGAGATCGTCGGCACCCAGCGTGCCGGCGGCGCGCTCCAGCCGCAGCACCGCCAGCATGTAGTCGTAGCGCGCGCGGGACAGATCGCTGCGGGCGCCGAACAGGGCCTGCTGGGCATCGAGCACATCCACCGCGGTGCGTGTCCCGACCTCCACACCGGCCTCGGCGGCTTCGAGCGCGGTGCGGTTGGACAGGACCGCCTTGTCCAGCGCCGCGACGCGCGCGCGGCTGCTGCGCACCGCCTGGAAGGCGCTCCGCGTCTGCCGGAGCGCGCTGCGCAGGGCCGCCTCGCGCTGGGCGTCGCGCTGCGCGGCCAGGGCTGCATTGCGGTCGACCTCGGCGCTGATCCGCCCGCTGGTGAACAGCGGCACATCGAGCGTGAGACCGACGCTGCGGGTCTCGGTGCTCAGCACGAAGCCGGGCTGTTCGCTACGGCCGTAGTTGCCTTCGAGGGTGAGGCTCGGCCAGCGCTGCGCGCGGGCGCTGGCGACGTCGGTCCGCGCGAGCTCGGCGTCGAGCGCGGCGATGCGCAGCGCCAGATTCTCGGTGCGCGCGCGCTCGATCCAGGGGTCGAGGGCGGGTGGATCGGGTGGCGGCGTGGCGAAATCGTCACCGGGCCGCGCCAGCGCCGCCGGGCGCTGGTCGATGATCTCCTGCAGCGCGTCGCGGGCGCTGGAGAGCGCCTGCTCGGCCTCCAGGGCGCGCGCGATGGTGAGGTCGTAGCGCGCCTGCGCCTCCTGGACATCGGTGATCGCCGACAGCCCGACCTCGAAGCGCTGCTCCGCCAGGGCGCGCTGCTCGGTGACGGCGTTGCGCTCGGCGAGCGCGAAACCCAGCGCCTCGTCGGCCGCGAGCACGTCGAAGTAGGCCTCCGCCACCCTCAGCAGCAGCGCCTGCTCGCTGTCCGCGAGGGCGATATCGGCACGCCGCACGCTGTCCCCGGCACGGTCGAGCGCCAGCCAGGCGCCGCGATCGTAGACCGGCTGCGTCAGCGACGCCCCGTACTCCTCGGTGCGCGCCGTCTCGGCACCGAAGATCTCGGCGCAGTCGCGTGCCGGCGCCGGGTTGGCGCCGCCGCTCTCGGCGGTGGTCTGATCCTGCCGCTCGCAGCCGATCGCCGCCGAGGCCGAGATCCGGGGGAGCAGGCCAGCACGGGCTATGGGCTCCGCCTCGCGCGCGGCGTCGCGCGCGTGCCGCGCCGCCATCAGTTGCTGGTCGGCCGCCAGCGCCTCCCGGTAGACGGTTTCCAGGTCCATCGCCGACGCCGCAAAAGGCACGGAAAGCAACAGCACTGTCAGGAGATGGCGCGGCATTCGGGGGCCCGGCGTTCGATCAGCCCGGAGCATAGCAACTGCCCGCGGGTACCCGGGTCACCGGTCCCGTGCGTGCTGAACGTTCGGTCGGGGTATTGTGCAGTGCGGCTCCCGGTGTCACTATGACCTTAGTCACCCGTAATAACCGGTGGACTGCTGTCGCGCAGGGCAGCACTCATAAACGACTTGGGAGAGTGTCAATGACCATCCAACTTCTCGGCCGCGCCGCGGCTTGTGCGGCGCTGGCCGCGACCTGCAGCGCGTTTGCGCAACAGAGCGACGGCAGCGACGAGACCGTCAGCTACTTCTCCACCATGGGCACCTACGCCATCACCGACGAGGATCGCACCCCGCTCGGCGAGGGCGACGAGGGCTACGGCGTGCGCGCGGTCTACGGCTGGCAGTATCCGTCGCGCTTCGGTATCGGCATCGCGCTCGGCACCGAGGTCATCGAGACCGACATCTCGTCGTTCACCGATTTCTATCGGCATTCGATCGAACTGCACGGTACCTACGCGCTGGGTGACCGCACCGGCTTCACGCCCTATGCGCTGCTCGGCGGCGGCGGCAACTACAACGATGTCCGCGACGTGGGCGAGGACGACAGCTTCGATGTCTACGGTACGGCCGGCCTCGGCTTCGTGACCGGCCCGCTGACCGAGAAGGGTTCGGTCAAGCTGCGCGGTGAAGTGCGCTATGTGTACGACACCTTCGCCGACGAGTACCAGGACTACGAGGCTTCGCTGGGTATCGAGATTCCGCTGTTCGGCAAGCCCGAGCCGGTGGAGCCGCCGCCGGCGCCGGACCCCGAGGTGCAGGTGGTCGAGGCCGAGCTCGAGGATTCCGACGGTGACGGCATCCCGGATCAGGCCGACAAGTGCCCCGGCACGCCCGCCGGCACGCGGGTCGACGGCGAGGGCTGCGCGCTTTCCGACGTCATCCAGCTCTACGGCGTGCTCTTCGCTTTCGATTCGGCCGACCTGCACGCCAATGCGCGCCGTCTGCTGAATCCGGTGGTGGAGATCTTCAACCGCTATCCGGATCTCGAGGTCGAGGTCGCCGGTCACACCGATTCGCTGGGCTCGGACGAGTACAACCAGGAGCTCTCGCAGCGTCGCGCCGAATCGGTCAAGCAGTACCTTGCCGATCACGGTGTCCCGGCGGGTCAGGTCTCCGCGGTCGGCTACGGCGAGAGCGAGCCGGTCGCAACCAACGATACCGAGGAAGGGCGCGAGGAGAACCGTCGCGTCGAGATTCGGATCCTTAACTAACCAGCCTTTCGGCTCACGGAGGAATCGACATGGCTTACAGGAAGTTCTTCACGATTGGCGCTCTGGCGCTGGCCGGTGTTCTCACCGGCTGCGCGCAGGGCGGAGAGGATGACACCGGCGTCGGTCCCGGCACGCCGCCGGGCAGCGGCGGTGGTGGCGGTATCCCGGGCGTCGAGAACTGCTCGGTGCCGCTGGGTGGTGTCTGCGTTCTCGGCGGTACCGCCGGCGGCGACGGTCTCGTCGACGAGCTGCTCGCCGAGGGCGGGGCGCTGGCGCCGATCGCCGACAACATCAACACCGCGGATCTCGAGGCCGCGCTCGAGACGCTGCTCGCGAATGACGGCAATCTCGCCAGCCTCGTCGGCGGTCTGCTCATGGAAGGGCAGCTGCAGGCGGGTCTGACCGAGCTCCTGACCGGCGGCGAGGACGGCGAGGGCGGTCTGGCCGACATCCTGGCCGACCTGCTGATCGGTTCCGACCAGGGCGACGGTCTGGTCGCGCTGCTCGGGCAGGAAGGGGTCACCGGTCTCGTCCAGTCGCTGCTGATCAACGGCACCATCGACCCCGACTGTCAGGCCAATCTCGGCACCATCTGCCTGATCGCGGGCGAGGACAGCGGCAAGGACGGTCTCGTCGATCTGCTGATCACCGAGGACGGTGCGCTGACCGCGATCAGCGACAACCTGTCGCAGGACAACCTCGTCCAGATCCTCGCCAATCTGCTCGAGAGCAACGGCAACCTCGCCAATCTGGTCCAGGGGCTGCTCGCCGAGGGGCAGCTGGTCGAAGGGCTGCAGGCGCTGCTGATCGGCGATCCCGACGCGGGTGAGCCGAGCGGTCTCGTCCAGGCCGTGCAGTCGCTGCTCGACCCGAGTCTGGTCACCGAGTTGCTCGGCTTCCTGGGCGGTCTCCTGGGCGTGGGCGGCGGCAACTAGTTCCCGCGCTGCAGCGATGGACCCGAAAGGGCCCGCCGAACGGCGGGCCCTTTTTTGTTGGACGGCGGGACGTGCGCTGCAACATACGGTACAGTATGGCGTCCGCGGCCGTCGCCGCTTCCGCCAACCCCGACCATCGGATTCGCCATGCCTCAGTACACCCCGCCCCTGCGTGACATGCAGTTCGTCCTGCACGAGCTTCTCGGCGTCGAATCGTCGCTCGCCGACGTTCCGGCCTTCGCCGAAGTCGATCGCGACATCATCGACCAGGTGCTCGACGAGGCCGGCAAGTTCTGCTCGGAGGTCCTGTTCCCGCTCAACGCCAGCGGGGATGCCCAGGGCTGTCGGCGCGACGATGACGGCAATGTCTTCGCGCCGGACGGCTTTAAGGCCGCCTATCAGCAGTACGTCGAGGCGGGCTGGCCGGCGCTGGCGTGCGCCCCGGACTTCGGCGGTCAGGGACTGCCGGAGCTGGTCAACAACTGCCTCTACGAGATGCTGAACTCGGCCAACCAGGCGTGGACCATGTACCCCGGTCTGACGCACGGCGCCTATGCGTGCCTGGCGGCGCACGGCACCGAGGAGATCAAGGCGACCTATCTGCCCAAGATCGTCGAGGGCACCTGGACCGGCACCATGTGCCTGACCGAGTCGCACTGCGGCACCGATCTCGGCCTGCTGCGCACCAAGGCCGAGCCCAACGACGACGGTTCCTACAGCCTGAGCGGCTCGAAGATCTTCATCAGCTCGGGCGAGCACGATCTGGCCGAGAACATCGTGCATCTGGTGCTGGCGCGTCTGCCCGATGCGCCCGCCGGCACCAAGGGCATCTCGCTGTTCGTGGTGCCGAAGTACCTGCCCGATGCCGACGGCAATCCCGGCGAGCGCAACGGCATCCGCTGCGGCGCCATCGAGCACAAGATGGGCATCCACGGCAACGCCACCTGCGTGATGAACCTGGACGGCGCCAGCGGCTGGCTGGTGGGCGAGCCGCACCGCGGCCTGCCGGCGATGTTCGTCATGATGAACGGCGCCCGCCTCGGCGTCGGCATGCAGTCGCTGGGGCTGTCCGAGGTCGCCTATCAGAACGCCGTGGCGTATGCGCGCGACCGGCTCCAGATGCGCTCGCTGTCCGGTCCCAAGGCCAAGGACAAGCCGGCCGATCCGATCATCGTGCACCCGGATGTCCGCCGCATGCTGCTCACGCAGCGCGCCTACACGGAGGCCGCGCGCGCCTTCTGCTACTGGGTCGGCCTGATGATCGACACCGAGCACCAGCACCCCGACGAGTCCGTGCGCAAGGAGTGCGCCGACCTGGTCGCGCTGCTCACGCCGGTGGTGAAGGCCTTCATCACCGACAACACCTTCGAGACCACCAACATGGCGCTGCAGTGCTACGGCGGTCACGGCTACATCAGCGAGTGGGGCATGGAGCAGTTCGTGCGCGATGCCCGCATCAACATGATCTACGAGGGCACCAACGGCATCCAGGCGCTGGACCTGATCGGCCGCAAGGTGCTCGGCGACGGCGGTGCGCGCCTCAAGCGCTTCGGCGGTCTGGTGCAGACCTTCATCCAGGAGAACGCCGACCGCGAGGACATGAAGGAGTTCGTCGAGCCGCTCGCCGACATCGGCGGCAAGCTGACCAAGCTCAGCGGCGAGATCGGCGCCAAGGCCATGCAGAATCCCGAGGAGGCCGGCGCGGCTTCGACCTCGTACCTGCGCGTGGTCGGCCACACCATCTTCGCCTATCTCTGGGCGCGCATGGCGCGGGTGGCGCTGGACAAGCAGGACAGCGGCGACAGCTTCTATACCGCCAAGCTCGCGACTGCGCGGTTCTACTTCGCGCGTCTGCTGCCCGAGACCGCCTACCACATCCGTGCCGCGCGCTCGGGCGCCGAGACGCTGATGGCACTCGACGCCGAGCTCTTCTGAGTCCGGGTCGGAGCGACACCGGATGGACTACGCCACCTATCGCGGCTGCGACGCCATCGACCTCGCCGACGCGCACGCGCGCGGCGAGGTCGACGCCGCCACTCTGCTGGATCTGGCGCGGTGCCGTCTGGCCGAGGTCGATCCCGCGCTGAATGCGGTCTGCATCGCCATGGACGAGATCGCCGACGCGCGCGTCGGCGAGCCGCTGTCCGGTGCCTTTTCCGGCGTGCCCTTCCTGGTCAAGGATCTGATCCAGGACTACGCCGGTGTGCCGACGACCGCGGGAAGCCGCGCACTGCGCGAGCGCTGTCCGGCGCAGCACGCCGACTACACGCAGCGCGCGCTGGATGCCGGCATGGTCATCTTCGGCAAGACCGCGACGCCGGAACTGGGCCTCAAGGCCGTCACCGAATCGGTGCTGTGGGGCGCGACCCGCAATCCGTGGGATACCGGGCGCACGCCCGGCGGATCCAGCGGCGGCGCCGCTGCGGCGGTCGCAGCCGGCGTGGTGCCGATGGCCGGCGCCAACGACGGTGGTGGATCGATCCGCATTCCGGCATCGCACTGCGGTCTCTTCGGCCTGCGGCCGTCGCGCGGTCTGGTGCCGACGACGCCGGCGACCGTCGAGCACTGGGAGGGTGCCTCCAGCGACGGCGTGGTGTCGCGCAGCGTGCGCGACAGCGCCCGCATGCTGGACGTGCTGGCCGGCCCCGGTCGCGGTGCGCCCTACCACGCGGCGCGGCCGTTGGATGCGTACGAGCGTCTCGCGGCGCAGCTGCCCGGGCGCCTGCGCATCGGCTGGAGCACGCGCTCGCCGATCGGCGCCGATGTGGATCCTGAATGCGTGCACGCGGTGGAGCGCACCGCGGCGCTGCTCGAGTCCCTCGGTCACGAGGTGGTCGAAGCCGAGCCGCCGGTCGACGGCATGCTGGTGGCACGCGCCTACTTCGGCCTGTACTTCGGTCAGGTGGCCGCGGCGGTGGACGAGGCCGTGGCGGCGGGCGCGCGCGAGCGCCAGTTCGAGCGCGACACGCGCACGCTGGCCGCGATCGGGCGGGCCATCTCGGCGGGCGAGTATGTGCGCATGCGGCAACGGTGGACCGGGATCGCGCAGGCTGCTGCCACCTTCTTCGATGGCCACGATCTCTGGCTGTCGCCCACGGTGGCGGCGCCGCCGCCGCGCATTGGCGAGCTCGATCAGCCGCCGGCCGTGCAGGCGCTGCAGTCGGTGCTCCTCCGCCTGCCCGCGGGGCGTCTGCTGAAGAGCGGTCGCGTCGTCGAGCAGCTGGCCATGGAGGCGCTGGCGCGCACGCCGTTCACTCAGTTCGCCAATCTCACCGGGCTGCCGGCGATGTCGGTGCCGCTGCACTGGACTGCGCAGAATCTCCCCATCGGCTCGCAGTTCACCGCGCCGTGGGGCAGCGAGGCGACGCTGCTGGCGCTGGCCACGCAGCTCGAGTCGGCCCAGCCCTGGTTCACGCGCGTGCCGGAAGCGGCCGCGTGACGACCGTCCCGGCCCGTTAGCCGGCGGGCAGTGCGTCAGGCGCCGTGGTCGGCGTGCCTGCCGTTGGCGCGCGCCAGGGCCTGCATGTCGGCGATGGTGTCAGCCTCGTCCATGATCTCGAGGCCGAGCAGCGTCTCGACGACGTCCTCCATCGTCACCACGCCCTGGGTGACCCCGTACTCGTCGACCACCACGGCGAGCTGTGCGCGCGCCTCGGTGAGCTGGCGCAGCAGGCGCGGCAGCGGTTGCTGGTCGAGCACGAAGAGGGCCTCGCGGCTGATGGTGTCGATGCGGCGGTCGTGCTCGTCGCGCGCCGCGGCGGCGAGCAGGTCGTCCTTCAGCACCATGCCGGTGACGGTATCGATGTCGTCGCGGTAGACCGGAAGGCGGGACACCGCGAGCTCGGGGTTCCGCTCCAGGAACTCGCCGACCGTGTCACTCCCGCGCGCCGCGATGACGACGGTGCGCGGCGTCATGATCCGGCGCGCCCGCGTCTCGCGGAACTCGAGCAGGTTCTGGATCACCGATGCCTCGGAGGCATCCAGCCGCCCCTCCTGTCGCCCGAGCTCGGCCATCGCCAGGAAATCCGCGCGCGAGAATACCGGCCCGTGCGCGCCGCCCTTGAGGAAGCGCGTGATGGTCTCGCTGAGCCGCACGAAGGGATAGAGCGCGAGCACGAGGAACTTCAGGCAGCGCACCGTCAGCGGCGCGAAGCGTTCCCAGTAGGTGGCACCCAGCGTCTTCGGGATGATCTCGGACACCACCAGGATGGCGAGGGTCGCGCCGCCCGCGATCATGGCCTCGAAGCTGAGGTGCATGCCCATCAGCGCAAGGCCGGCGCTGCCGAAGAGCACGTTCGCCTGTGCCCCCACGCCGATGGCGCCGACGGTGTGCGCGATGGTGTTGAGCGTCAGGATCGCCGAGAGCGGTCGGTCGATGTCGCGCTTGAACTCCTGCAGCAGGCGACCGGTGGAGCCGCCCTCCTGTACGCGGCGGGTGACATAGCTCGGCGTGACCGAGAGCAGCACGGATTCCCACATCGAGCAGGCGAAGGACACCACCAGCGCGAGCAGGAGAAAGAGGACCAGTAGACCCATGACGGCGATGACGGGGGTGAACGCGAGAGTCTAGCGTCTCGGTCGCACCAGCCGATACCTCAGTCGTCGTGCTCCCGGAAGGCGTCGCGCAGCGCCTCGTAGGCCTGCCGCTGGGCGTCGGACTGCGGCTCGGGTGCGTGCACGGCGAGCTCGGCGTAGGCGTCGCCGGGCGGATTGCCGGGCAGGCCCCGGCCGCGCAGTCGCAGCTTCCGCCCGCTCTGCGAGCCCGCCGGCACCGACAGCGATACCGTGCCGGCCAGCGTCGGCACGGCCACCTTGCCACCCAGCGCGGCAGTCCATGCCGGCACCGGCACGGCGACATGGACATCCTTGCCGTCGGCGCGCATGCCATCGCTCGGGCGCAGCGTGATCTCCAGCAGCAGGTCGCCACCCTGCTGGCCCTGGCCGGCGAGCCGGATCACCTGACCGGTGGTAATGCCCTTGGGAATGCGCACGGACAGCCGCTTGCCGCCCACATTGATGGCCCGGGTCGCGCCTTCGTGGCTTTCGCGGACGCTGACACTCAGCGTGGCGCGGGTCTCCGGCGGCGGTCGGCGGAAACCGGCGCCGGCACCGCCGGCGCCCATCTCGCCGAAGGGGTCGAATCCGGCGCCGGCTGCGCCGCCCCCGAACAGCGTGGAGAAGAAGTCCGAGAAGCCGCCGAACTCGCCGGTGCGCCGGCTCTGGCGGAAGCCGCCCTCCCAGCCCGGCGGCGGACGGAACTGCTGGCCGGCCTGCCAGTTGGCGCCGAGCTGGTCGTAGGCCTTGCGCTTCTCGGCGTCGGACAGCACCTCGTAGGCCTCGTTGACCTCCTTGAAGCGGGTCTCGGCGTCGGGTTCCTTGTTGCGGTCCGGGTGGTACTGGCGCGCGAGCTTGCGGTAGGCGCGCTTGATCTCGTCTGCGCTCGCGCCTTTGTCAACCTGCAGGGTCTTGTAGTAGTCCTTGTATTCCATGGGCCGATGCTATCCGCTCACCAAGAAAAACGGGGCGCGATGCGCCCCGTCATGTTGCGTCCCGCGAGCGCCGCGCTCAGGCGGCGACCGCGATGCGCCGGGGCTGGGTGGAAGCTCGCTTGGGGATCACGACCTCCAGCACGCCGTTGTTGCCGCGAGCGCTGACGTTGTCGGCATCGGCCGTGTCGGGCAGCGTGAAGCGGCGGTAGAAGCGCCCGTGCGCACGCTCGACGCGCCGGCGCTCGGCCTTGTCCTGCTCCACATGGCCTTCGCGGGCGCCGGAAAGCGTCAGCACGCCGTTCTCCAGCGTGACCTCGATCGATGCCGGATCGACGCCCGGTACGTCGGCGTAGAGGACGAACCGCTCCTTGTCCTCCTCGATATCGACCGGCGGAACCCAGTCCGCCGTTGCGCCGCTCGACGCATCATCGGACTGCATGCGGTCCAGCGCACGGCTCATTTCCTGCCACAGGTCGCGGTGCAGCGACCACGGTTCGTAACGCATCACACTCATGGCGACCTCCTTCGATGGTGGGCCAATGGTTCGGGTCGGCGGTGACGGCGTCATGCCGCGCCGCCTCGACCTCCTAGATAGGGGCGTGCCGAAGCCATTCAAGAGCGCACGCGGTCGCCGCCCGACCGTCGCGCGATGGCCGGGGAATTGCATGCGTCAGGGCGGTACCCGCCCCGATCAGCGCGGGCGTCGACGACAGGGCACGGCAATCAGAATGCGTCGGATGAAGCGCCCGCGGTGGTCGTGGCTGGCGGTCGCCATGATGGTGACGGTGACGCCCGCAACGGCCACGAACGGCTACTTTGCACACGGCCACGGCGCTTCGCAGCGCGCGATGGGCGGTGCCGGGACCGCCATGGCGGAGGACGCCTTTGCGGTCACGGGGAATCCCGCTGCCGGCGTCTGGGTGGGAGATGCGCTCGACGCTACCTTCACGCTGCTGGTGCCGGTGCGCGACTATTCCGCCACCGCGCGCGGGGAGGGTGCGGGACCGGGTCTCTTCACCATCGGGCAGGTGGACGGCCTGCGCAGTCGACGCGAGCGCTTCTACGTCCCCGGCGTGGCCTTCGCGCGTCGGGCGGGGCGGGCGCACGCCTGGGGGCTGGCGGTCTACGCCAACGGGCTGAACACGGTGTATCCCGGCAACGCGGCACGCTTCGCCAAGAGGATCCCCCTGCTCACCGCCGAGTGCGAGGGCACTTTCGGCGGGGGCGCGCCGGTGGTCGGTGGACCGCCGGACGTTGCCGGGCTCTGCGGCAACGACAGCCCGCTCACCGGGGTCGATCTGGCGCAGGTTCTGGTGGTGCCGCACTATTCGCGACGGCTGGGGCGGCGCTGGTCGCTGGGCATATCGCCGGTGCTGGCGGTGCAGCGCTTCGAGGCGAAGGGATTGAGCGCGTTCGCGGCATTCTCGAATGCCCCGGGGCAGGTATCGGATCGTGACATGGAGTACAGCTTCGGAGGCGGCGTGCGCGTCGGTGTATTCGGGCTCCCCGTCGACTGGCTCGCGCTGGGCGCTTCCTTTCAGTCGCGCATCGACATGCAGCCCTTCGATGCGTACGCGGGTCTGTTTCCGGAGCAGGGTGCCTTCGATATTCCCTCGACCTGGAACGTGGGGTTCGCACTGCTCCTTCCCGGGCGGCAACGGCTGGCGCTGGATTTTCAGCGCATTGGCTACCGCGATGTCCCGATATTCCGCAACGGCGTGGAGCCGGAAGCGTTCGTCAACGGATGCCTGCTGCCGCGCCTGCTCGCCGCCCAGACCGGCGGGCTGCTCGGGGACGGCGGGCCCAGCCGTAGCTGTCTGGGCGGCGACGGCGGGCCCGGTTTCGGATGGCGGAACGTCGGCGTGCTCAAGGTGGGATATCAGGTCGTGCTCGGAAGCTTCGTGCTGCGCGCCGGCTACAGTCGTTCCGATACGCCGATCGTTCCGGAGCACGTGCTGTTCAACATCGTGGCGCCGGGTGTGCCGGACGAGCATTTCACGGCCGGCTTCAGCTTCCGCATGTCGTCCGCCCTGAGCGTGGACGTGGCCGCGATGTACGCACCCGCCAATCCGGTGCGTGGTCCCAATCCACTGAGCCACGTGGACGCGGGCCTGGTGCGGATCCTGGGCGGTGCAGCGTTGCCGGGGCTGACGGAAGGCGATGCCATCTACGGCGCCGATCCACAGGATCAGGAAGTGGAAGTCGACATGTACCAGCTGGAGCTGACGGTCGGAATCGGCTATCGCTTCTGAGCGGCCGGACCGTATCGCTGCCGGTCGGTCGATTGTGCGCATCGGCTGGACCGCTGGTACGCGCGCTTTGTGTCCCGAAAGCGTTTCCCCGATACTCCGCGCCCGGACAGGAGGGGGATACCGCAATGGCGAACGGGGTTCGCGTCCGCGCGCGCTGCGCGGCGGGTGTGCTGATGCTGGCGTCCGCCCAGGCCGTCGCGACCAACGGTTATTTCGCGCACGGCTACAGCGCGTCGCAGCGCGCGATGGGCGGTGCCGGCACGGCGATGGCGGAGGACAGCTTCGCCGTGACATCGAATCCGGCCGGTGGCGTGTGGGTCGGCAACGCGTTCGACGCCGGGATCAGCTTCTTCGTGCCGATTCGCGACTACATGGCGACCGAGCGGGGGGCGGACGCGGGTCCCGGCATCTTCAGCATCTCGCCCGTCGTGGAGAAACGCAGCGGCCGCGAGCGCTTCTACATTCCCGGTATTGCCTACAACCGCCGGATCGATGCGCACAGCGCGTGGGGCATAGCGCTCTACGGCAACGGCGGGCTGCAGACGGTCTATTCCGGCAACACCGCGCGCTTCGGTGAAGGCATTCCGCTGTTCCGTACCGAGTGCGAGGGCAGCTTCGGAGGTGGCGTGCCGGCAGCGGGAGCACCGCCGGATGTGGCCGGCTTCTGCGGCAACGACAGTCCGCTGACCAGCGTCGATCTCATCCAGCTCTTCATCGTGCCGCACTACTCGCGCAAGCTCGGAGAGCGCCTGTCGATCGGTGTGGCCCCCATTCTCGCGGCCCAGCAGTTCGAGGCGAAGGGGCTCAGCGCCTTCGCCCAGTTCTCGAACGCTCCGGAGCGCGTATCCGACAACGACAAGGACCACAGCGTGGGCTATGGCGGCCGGATCGGAGTGTTCGGTCTGCCCTTCGACTGGCTGGCGGCAGGGGCGTCGTACCAGTCGCGCATCCACATGCAGCGATTCGACGACTACGCCGGTCTATTCGCTGAGCAGGGCGCCTTCGATATTCCGTCCGCCTGGAACGTCGGGATCGTGTTCCTGCTGCCCGCGCAGCAGCGAGTGGCTGTCGACTTCCAGCGCATCCACTACAGCGAGATCGCGTCCGTCGGGAGACCGCTCGGGCCGAACCGCTTCGTCAACGAATGCGCCCTGCCGCGGCTGCTCGCCGGGCAGACCGGCGGCCTGATCGGCGACGGCGGGCCGAGCCCCGCCTGCCTCGGTGCCGACAACGGTCCGGGCTTCGGCTGGAGCGATGTCGACGTCATCAAGCTTGGGTATCAGGCGGTCGTCGGCAGCTTCGTGCTGCGCGCCGGCTACAGCCGCAGCAATTCGCCGATCGATGGCGACGATGTCCTGTTCAACGTGCTGGCACCCGGAGTGCCGGAAGCGCACTTCACGGCCGGTTTCGGCGTCCGCATGACGCCGGCGCTGAGCCTGGAAGTGTCCGCGATGTACGCCGACAGCAACGCGGTCCGCGGCAAGAATCCGCTGAGCAATGTCGACGCCAGCATCGTGGAGATCCTCGGGGGCGGCATATTGCCCGGGGCTGTCGATACCTCCGCGGCCTTCGGCGCCGACCCGCAGGATCAGGACATCGAGCTCGACATGTACCAGTTCGAGCTCACCGTGGGAATCAGCTACCGCTTCTGAGCGCCGGCAGTCGGCCGCCGGGCGTGGTGGCCGCAACGCCGACCGTTCGGCGGCCCGGTTCGCGCGGGCGCGGGACGGCCGGTCGGCCATGCACGCGTGCCCCGAGGACGATGGCGCCGACGCACTGGCTCACGAACAGAAGTATCGCTGCCCCCAGCCCGATTGCGTGCAGCCACCAGCACAGGGATGCGGCCTGCAGCAGGAAGCAGGCGGGAATGTACTCGGCGCGCTCCGACGCAAAGGCGGCGCGCCGGCGGCCGGTACGCATCCCGGCAAGGCCGAGCAGCGCGAGAAGGCTTGCGATAAGCGAGGGCATGTTTCGTGGCCGCGAGAGGTCGGGCGGGCGATCAGTCAAGCATATCGTTAACATAAATGCAAACCATTCGCATTTAATGCGGCGGGTAGTGCACTCGCCTCAGCGTGCCAAGCCGTTCGGAGTTCCTGCCCGCGTTACGGCTGGCGCTGTGACCTGCGGGCATCCCGAGTCCCCGTCATGCGATTGACCGATCCGGCGCCTTCCCCTATATTGCGCGGCCGCACTGCGGGCGGTTAGCTCAGCGGTAGAGCAC